>DAOWMX010000059.1 GCA_030642885.1 Anaerolineales bacterium
ACCGGCAACCGGCCGCGAATATACTCCGCAAGAGATATCGGCGATGGTTCTGGCAAAGTTAAAGAAAGACGCCGAGGCATATCTGGGCGAATCGGTGACCAAAGCCGTAATCACAGTTCCGGCTTACTTCAACGATTCCCAGCGGCAAGCTACCAAGGACGCGGGAAAGATCGCTGGACTGGAAGTGATGCGGATTATCAATGAGCCCACAGCGGCGGCCCTGGCCTATGGCCTCGACAAGAAGGAAAACGAGACCATCCTGGTTTTCGACCTGGGCGGCGGGACCTTCGATGTCAGCTTACTTGAAGTGGGCGAAGGCGTTGTCGAGGTGAAAGCAACGAACGGCGACACGCATTTGGGAGGCGACGACTGGGATCAACGGATCGTTATCTACATCGCCGAAGAATATAAAAAAGAACACGGCATCGATCTGCGTGAGGATCGGCAGGCCCTGCAGCGGTTACGGGAGGCGGCGGAGAAAGCCAAGGTTGAGCTCTCCTCGGTGACAGAGACGGATATCAACCTGCCCTTCATCACCGCAGACGCATCCGGCCCCAAGCACTTAACAATGAAGCTGACACGGTCAAAGTTTGACCAGCTAACCGAAGACCTCGTCGATCGCATCAAGGAGCCTTTCAAGGCCGTGCTAAAAGATGCTAATGTCAAGATAGAGAACATAGATGAAGTTGTACTTGTCGGCGGGGCAACGCGAATGCCCATGGTGCAGGACCTTGTCCGTGAACTGACGGGAAAAGAACCCCATAAGGGCGTCAACCCGGATGAAGTTGTGGCTATTGGCGCTTCTATTCAAGGCGGCGTACTCGCCGGTGAGGTCAAGGATGTTCTGCTGCTCGATGTTACACCCCTCTCGCTGGGTGTAGAAACGCTCGGCGGCGTGATGACGACTCTGATCGAACGCAACACCACAATCCCGATCAAGAAGGCAGAGATCTTCTCCACGGCGGAGGATAACCAGACAGCCGTCGACATCCATGTTCTGCAGGGTGAGCGACCGATGGCATCTGACAACATGACGCTAGGGCGTTTTCGCCTGGAGGGCATTCCCCCCGCGCCGCGGGGTTTGCCTCAGGTTGAAGTGACGTTTGACATCGACGCAAACGGGATCATCAATGTGAAGGCCCAGGACAAAGCGACGGGAAAGGAACAGAAAGTAACCATCACGGCATCCACGAATCTGGATAAGGATGATGTGGAGCGAATGGTTCAGGAATCGAAATCCCACGCGGCTGATGATCGCAAACGGCGGGAGTTGGCGGACGCCCGGAATGAAGGTGATTCGCTCGCCTACCAGGCGGAAAAAGCCCTGCGAGATTTGGGCGAGAAAGTGCCAGCGAAGGATAGAGAGCAGATCGAAGAAAAAATCGCTGAGCTGCGTGAAGTAATTCAAGGCGAAGATTTGTCGGAAATAAAACGACTGACAGAAGAAGTAAACCAGGCCAGTCATGCACTGAGCCAGCAGATGTATGCTCAGGAGCCTGAACCACAAACCGAAGAACCTGACAACCAGGGCGGCGCGGATGACGAAGAAGTCGTCGAGGGAGAATTCCGAGAAGCTTAATCTTATAGTTAGCGAGCGAAATAAAGTCCGCCCGAGGGATACGCTTGGGCGGACTTTATTGTTTTGGACCAGGGGCAGAAGGATACGCTGTGGATCATCGATGGTAACTATTGCTTGTAACCAGCAAGTACGCCTCGTCGTGCGCTGAAAAACAGCATGGTGTTGGGATTCATAGCGTGTGTGATCGGAAGTGCGCAATTTAGAAACCGACTCCACATGCTTGATCGTCCCGACATGCGCGGTCTATAATGAGTCCACCATCCGGAATGAATATGGTATACACAAGCCGCGAGCAAGTGGAGCAAAAACAGCTTTTTGAGAAATCGTTGATGAGAAATAACGCCAAGTTTCATAGGAAGGTTCAAAGGTTATTTTCTAGTCTGAGCATCGGGGGGCCACGGCGATGAACTTTCTTCCATCACGCTCGCGGGGGATGGTTATTGGATTCGTAGTCCTCCTGCTCCTCTTGGGAGCGGGTGGTTTTGGCTTAGTCATGCTGGCGACGGATTCGATCTCGGTTTGGATGGTGTTATGGGTGCTTCTGCCTTTGCTCTCCTTACCACTGTCTATGGTTGTGGGTTACCGGCTCTACGGCTTGATCACGGCGCGATATTACCTCGATCGCGACGGTTTATTTCTTCAATGGGGTTCAGCGATTGAGCAGATTCCAATCACGGCTATCAGGGGTATGGACACTGCAGAAGCGCTCGGCGCTGAACTAAAAGCGCGGGGTGTCCTGAATTGGCCGGGGATCACACTTGGCGAATGCGAAGACGATGCAGTAGGTCGAGTGGAATTTTTCGCTTCAACCTCGGTTGACCGCATGGTCGTGATACAAACGACTGGTCATTCATTTGCAATCTCGCCGCAGGACCGCGAGGGGTTCCTGAGCGCCTTCACTTCGGCGCTGAGGACGGGTCCATTGGAGACCATCCCGGCGATATCAAAACGCCCGCAGTTCGTGCAGATGGTGTTCGATGTTGATCGGGTAGCGCGCCTACTCATCGTGGTGGGGGTTCTTTTGCCATTGCTACTACTTGGATACCTCGGGCTACGCGTAGATGGTCTACCGCCTGAAGTGCCCTTTGGGTTTGACCCGGAGGGGTTTATTGACACCTTTGCACCACCCGGGCGGCTGCTCTTGCTGCCGATGATCGGGGGACTTTGCTGGCTGATCGATCTAGTTGCCGGTTTCTGGCTGTACATTAGCACGAAGAATCGACCTCTGGCGTATATGCTGTGGGCGACGCCGATTCTAGTCGGCGGACTGCTCTGGGGGGCGGCGCTGCAGCTTCTCTCGGTGATTTAATCGCCCGGTTTAATCAACAGGATTTCTGTGGTTATCCACAGGGAATCCGCAAGATATCCACAGGCTGGGACAATTTGCTCGGAATCGATGGGTTACAGCTTCTACTCGGGGGAATATTGGGAATTGCCGTTGCTGCGGCTGCCTACGCGGCGGGAGCGCTCACGCTCGATGGAGCTATCGGCGCGTTCCTCGTAGGCGGGTTGACTTTTGGTTTTGGCGGGATTCCACTCGCAGTCCTGTTAATCGCTTTCTTTCTTTCCTCAAGTTTATTGTCTGGCCTCGGTAAATCACGCAAAAGCCGTTTCGCGGGGATGTTCTCCAAGAGCGGAAAACGAGATCTTGGCCAGGTTTTTGCCAATGGAGGAGCGGCCGTCTTGTTCGCAGTAGTATATGGCTTGACACAGGATAACCTCTGGCTCGCCGGATTTGTGGGCGCGATTGCCGTCGCCACCGCGGATACTTGGGCGACAGAGATCGGAATCCTCTCTCGCAGGCGGCCACGCTTGATCACAACAGGAGAGCGTGTTGCGCGCGGCACCTCGGGCGCGGTGAGTCTTTTGGGGTATTTTGCGATCTTGAGTGGCTCTGGCCTGATCGGATCATTGGGATGGGCGCTGATGCGCGACTGGCGCTTCCTACCGGTTGCACTCCTTGCCGGGGCCCTGGGATCAACGGTCGACAGCTTGCTTGGCGCTACAGTCCAGGCGATCTTTCTCTGTCCGGACTGCAACAAAGAGACCGAGCAGAGCCCGGAACACGTTTGTGGAACAATAACTCAGCAACTGAGAGGTTTGAACTGGCTGCGAAACGATCAGGTTAATTTTGCGGCAACCGTGGTGGGGGCGCTCACAGCGCTATTGATTTGGTTTATCGTCTGAGAAGTTATGTATTCAAGGAAGGAGGCAGTGAAAATGAAGGGCAATGGCAGGGATGATATCCGCAGCTTGCTTAAAACGTTCGGTATCAAAGCCGATGAAATTGTGATCGCTCATCTAGCGCGCAATCCCGGTGATGTGCCGCTGCAAATCCGGTTAATTCTCGAGGACCAGACGGATTACGGCGACCATGCACCAGAGGCCCCGCTCCGTCTCGAAATCGAGGGTGAGATCCGGCGCTGACAGGGGATAGCGACATTGACGTCGGGGGCGGACTGTCTTTATAAGAGTGAAGTGAAACACCGAAACGCTGATCTGACTGAATCCATGAAAAAACTTAGCTGCAGTTCAAGTGCTAAGTGATTTTATTGATTGGGATAGTGGCAGCGGATAAGATTTCCGGGTTCGCTTTCACAAAGTGTGGGTGACCAAACGGATGTTAGGTGCCCAGCTCCAAACATGAATAAATAAAGGCTGACCCGTGAGTCGGCCCGCCGGTATCACAAAACTGACCTCCCGCAGGGTTTAAACCAGCGGGAGGTTTACGCGCAGGTGCCGCCTGCGACCGGAAGCATAGCTTCCTGACCGCACGTATTGATGATTACTGGTCAACCCTGCTGAACAGTTCCCTTCACTTGAATGCGGGTCATGGAGAGGGCTGCCAACCCAATAAAGATCGCGCTGAAGACCCAGAGCCAGCTATGGCTGGTTAGATCAATCAGCCATCCACCCAGGATGGGTCCGGTGATTGCCGCGGCGGAGGATGAGAAATAGTAAAGGCCGGTATAGGCGCCGATGCTCTCCTCGCCGCCGAGGTCATATACCATTGGCAATGAATTGATGTTAATGAATGCCCAGAAGATGCCCATAATCGCCAATAAGATCAAAAGCACGGTTGCGTCGCGGATGAAGAAACCAAGCACCAGCCCGAGGAACATTCCCGAGAGCCCGATTAGAATTGTTGGTTTACGACCGATCCGTGTCGCCAATAATCCGCTGGGGATGGCGAAGAGGACCAGCGTGGCGGCGAAGGCTGTGAGCATCTGCGTGCCGGTCCCAACCTCGATTTCAAGGACCTGACGGGCGTAGATGGTGAAGAACGCCTCTATCGCGTTCCAACCGACGAACCAGAAAAAGATAGCGGCGAGAAGGTAGATGCCGTTTTTGTCCGGGCCGGATGCTACCTGGCGTATGTTATCCCACAGGCCGGGTGTGCTTTCTTGATCGGGACCCTCTTCTTCAAGCTCTGGCTCGTGGACAAAGATCAGCACGACACCAATGGCGAGCAACATTACCCCCGAACCAACGATGAAGGGCAGTGGCACGCCAATCTTATACAACGCACCGCCTCCGAAGAGCGCCACCGCAGCGCCAAGACCACCCATTAGATTGATAACACCGTTGGCTTTACTGCGGTCCTTTGGTTGGAAGAGATCCCCCAGGTAGGCGACGGTCGGGGTGCGGAAAATCGCCATGCCAATGTTGGTGCAGAGGATGGCTGTACCGATCAAGATGAAGTTTTCTCGAACGAAGGGAACCAGAATGAAAAACAGAGCGGCCATAGGAGCACCGAGGATGAGGAAGGGCTTCCTGCGCCCGATGCGCGTGCGCGTTCGGTCAGAACGGCTCCCCACCCAGGGCTGGACGAACATATTGATGATGTTGTCCCAGGTGAGAATGAAACCGACGACAACGGCTGAAAGACCGAGATCTTCCAACATTGGCGGGATAAGGCTGTTGAACAGCGGCCAGATGATACTGATGCCGAAGAAGCCGAACCCCAAAACGAATGTCTTGCCATAAGGGAAACGTTGCATGATTAGACCTCCAGAATGTTGTGAATCCTGATTTTATTGGGTATTGGCGAACATGCAAACAAAATGTGAACCCTTATTGACCCGAGAGTGTATGAGATATACAATGTTTTAGGGATTGCACCCGCCTTGGGTGCCCGCTGCGCACCGCCCAGCGTCTTTAAGTGTATTTTGGGACGGCGCGCAGTACGCTTATCTGCGAGCAAGGAGGTGGTGCCGGGGATTGAACTCGTCCAGAACCGTGTTGATCCATATGGAACCTAACTCTCAACAGGAGGAGAATATCGTGATACGCCGATCTTTGTATGTACTACTAGGATTGCTCATCGTTTCGAGCATGCTGCTAGGTGCTTGCGCACCGAGTGAGCCAGCAGCACCAGCTGAACCCGCTGAGCCCGCTGAGCCCGCTGCACCCGCTGAGCCGAAGACCTTCATCTTCGGTCGCGGGGCAGACTCAATTCAGCTGGATCCGTCCATCGTAACCGACGGCGAGAGCTTCCGTGTAACGGGACAGATCCTCGAGCCTCTTTATCAATACGAACACGGAACAACGACAGCTATCCCGGCGCTCGCGACGGGGTGCACGGCGAACGCAGACAGCACCGAATGGACCTGCACGCTGCGCGAGGGCGTCAAGTTCCACGACGGAACGGATTTCAACGCCGACGCTGTGATCTTCAACTTTGACCGCTGGAAGTTCAGCGACAATCCCTATCACTTCGAAAGCCAGACATTTGAGTACTACGAGTACATGTGGTTTGGCTTTGATGACGACAGTGTGATCGCGACCGTTGAGAAGGTCGACGACTACACCGTCAAATTTATGTTGGGGGCTCCACTCGCTCCTTTCCTCGCTAACCTGGCCATGGACATGTTCGCCATCTCCAGCCCGGCGGCGATCGAAGCAGCCGGTGAAGACTACGGCACACCCGCTGGTGGATGCGTTGGTACCGGACCCTTCAAGTTTGTCGAATGGATCGAAGGCGACAGCATCAAAGTAGAAGCCAATGCAGATTACTGGGGCGGCGCACCGGGTTCCAGCGAGATCATCTTCCGTGTGATCCCCGACGACTCGGCTCGTTTCCTGGCGTTGAAGGCCGGAGATATCCACGCCTTTGAGCAGGCTGTTGTAGAGGATCTGGCATCAGCAGAAGCCGATCCCGATCTGTACGTCCTCACTCGACCTGCCCTGAACACCGGCTATCTGGCGTTCAACTACAAGATCAAGGAGTTCAACGACAAGAACGTCCGCTTGGCGATCTACCATGCCATCAACCGCCCAGGCCTGATCGAGAACTTCTACGGCGCCTATGGCGAAGCTGCGGAGACATTCCTGCCGCCGTTGATCTGGGGCAAGAACACGAGCATCACGGCTTATGAGTATGATCCTGACGTAGCGAAGCAATACCTGGCGGACGCAGGTTTCCCGGATGGTTTATCCGAGGTGACCGTCGCCGAAGATGTTGTAGACGCTGAGGGGACCGTACTGTACGCCGCCGGCGATAAGATCCCGCTGACGTTGTTCTACATGCCCGTAACGCGTTTCTACTATCCAAGCCCAGAGGAAATTGGTACGGCGATGGCTGCGGACCTGGCGAATGCAGGCATCATTGCCAACCTCGAGCTGGCTGGTGACTGGTCGACGTATCTCGGCCTGCGCCGCAATGGCCATCTCATGGGTCTGTACATGCTGGGTTGGGGCGGCGACAATGGCGACCCCGATAACTTCCTCAACTACTTCTTCGGCGGCTTAAGCTCCGCGGATGAGGTAAAGGAACCTGACGCTCGCGAGGGTTGGTACGCAAACCAGGAAGTCGCCAGCTTGCTCTACGAAGCGGCGATCAACCCCGATCAGGGAGAACGAACCGCGCTCTATGAACAGGTCGAGCAGCTGCTCTACGACGATGTCGCTCGCATCTGGATCGCGCACAACAACACCCCGCTTGTTTTCTCCTCGGCAGTGAGCGGCTACATAACACAACCTGTTGGGGCTGACTACTTCGAAGGTGTGGTTATTGAGTAGCACTGAGTACAGCGCTTAACTCGACGACCATTCTCGCGAATGTAAATAGTCACATGGGGGGGCGGATAACATCCGCCCCCCTAAAGCCCTACAATGGAGGGGGCCCTTGACTCGATACATCATCCGCCGGCTTATTGCCTTAATCCCAACGCTGCTCGGCGTTGTCTTCGTTATCTTCATGTTCCAACGTCTCATCCCCGGCGATCCCGCTGTGGCGATGTTGGGAGAACATGCCGCGCAGGAGAACGTTGAGCGGATCCGCGAACAGCTGGGGTTAAATCGCCCGGCATTCTTGGACTTAGATGCGTTGCGGGAAGGCGATTTTGCAGGTTTCGTTGACAGTCAGTTTATCCGTTATTTAGATCGGCTCCTCCACGCTGACCTTGGCAAATCAATCCACCGCCGCATCCCTGTTGCCGAGACGCTGGCATTAAGGTTTCCAGCAACGATCGAACTCGCCATGCTTTCGATGTTCATCGCCGTTCTCGTGGGTGTCCCCGCGGGCATCGCTTCCGCTGCTCGACGCAATTCTGTTCTCGACAGTGTGAGCATGGCGGGATCTCTTATCGGTGTCTCCATGCCGATTTTTTGGTTAGGCTTGATGATGATCATGCTATTCTCTGTCACCCTGCAATGGCTTCCTAGTGGAGGCCGGGCGAGCCCCGGTATCGAGATCGAGACGATTACGAATTTCTACATCATCGACAGCATCCTCGCCGGCAACATGGAAGCTCTCGTGGACGCCTTAAAACATTTGTTTATGCCGGTTGTTGCCTTGGCGACGATTCCTATGGCGATCATCACCCGCATGACTCGGTCGAGCATGCTCGATGTGCTTCAGGAAGATTACATCCGAACAGCCCATGCCAAAGGCGCTTTAGAGCGGGTGGTGCTCTTCAAGCACGCGCTTAAAAATGCCTTCCTGCCGGTGATCACGATCATCGGAATCCAGATAGGCACTCTATTGGCAGGAGCTGTTCTTACAGAGACTATCTTCTCCTGGCCGGGCATCGGAAGATGGATCTACGATGCTATTCTGGCGCGTGATTACCCCATTGTTCAAGGCGGCACGATGCTCATCGCCTTTGTTTTTATCTTCACTAACTTGTTAGTCGATATTTCTTACGTTTTTCTAGACCCGCGCATCCAACACGAGTGAGGGATTGCATGACTGACGCAAACCCCGAAGAGCTTAATACGATTGACTTTGCTGTACGCGAACACCGTTCGTTGTGGGTGGACGCGTGGCGTCGCATGATATCCAGCAACACAGCGCGGATTGGGATGGCAATCGCAACGATTTTCATCTTATCAGCTGTATTAGCACATTTCTTCTGGGAGTACGACCCCAGGACAGATATCGATTATTCGCTCAAACTTAAACCTCCCAATCTGTTTCCGACGGAGGAGATTGATTCCATACATCCCTTCGGAACAGATAAATTGGGGAGGGACATCTTTCGCCGCGTGGTCCATGGAGGCTGGAACTCCCTGAGAGTTGGATTGGTTGCTGTTGGGATATCCTTATCGATCGGTGGTTTTCTCGGTTTGATAGCAGGTTTTTACGATAGTATACCTATTGATAGAACCGAAAGGATATTCCTTGTGGGTGGGATTGGCCTTGCGTTGGGAAGCCTCTCAGCCTGGATCGCGGAGCAGCCTTTACAGATGATCTTCTTTGCTGTGCTTGGAATTAGCGCGGCCTACTGGGACGAACTACTTAAGGGTAAAATATTGCGCATGCTGCTCTTCTCTCTGTTGGGCGCTCTAATTGGCGGCATACTTGGGTTCCTGGCAAACCCCTATATCGGAATCGTATGCGCGGTTTTGGGATTCTTCGTCGGCTGGGTTTTGAGCCTGCCGTTGGGCGGCAAGGCGCTTACTACAATCATCATGCGGGCGATGGATATTCTCCTGGCATTCCCGACCTATTTGCTTGCTATTGCCATCGTGGCTTTTCTTGGACCTGGCCTGGAGAAGGGAATGATCGCCATCGGTATAGTTGGTATTCCCATCTACGCCCGGCTGGTAAGATCGACTGTGATTTCGGTGATCCAAAAGGAGTATATTTTAGCTGCACAGGCGACAGGGGAAGGGCACGGCCGCATCATGTTTCGACATATC
>DAOWMX010000322.1 GCA_030642885.1 Anaerolineales bacterium
CTGCAGACGGTCAATTTCTCATTGTTCTAGGTGATCAATCCGAACAGCAGGCCATTGAAGATCAAACAGAAATCCTGGCGCAGAGAGCGCTGCTGGGAGAAGTCACTGCGATTTTCGCTCATGAAGTGAGAAATCCCATTAACAACATATCCACCGGTGTCCAACTCGTGGCCTCGCGCCTCGGTGAAAATCACCCCCAATTCGAGGCGCTGGGCACCATTCGGGCGGAGTGTGTTCGCCTCGACCAACTGATGAGCGACGTTCTCTTCTTCGCCCGCCCGCTCCAGCTTAAGATGGACCCGCTAGATCTCGCTGAGCTTCTTCAGAGAGTAATTACGAGATGGGCGCCGCGCTTTAATCAAACTGGCACTCGCTGCCACACTTCATTCGATCCTGATACGCCGCTCGCTTCAGCAGACCCGAGGACACTTGAACGAGTCATCGTTAACCTTATTAGCAATGCTCTTGAAGCCATGACTGATGGCGGCACTCTCTCTATCAATATCGCACCAATAGGTCCTGCCCAAAAAAGTATGATCGAGTTAAAGGTCGCGGATACCGGCCCAGGCATTCCCCCAGATAAGATCCACCGCATATTTGACCCCTTTTTCACCACGAAGAAGGACGGGACAGGCCTGGGACTTGCGATCAGTCGACGCATAATAACCGCCCATAAAGGGACAATTCAGGTCGAGAGCTTTCCTGATGCAGGTACTGTGTTTACAATTCACTTGCCATCTGCAGACCTTAGCTCCAAGGAGTGATAATGACCGCAACGGTATTGATCGTTGACGATGAAGAGACCGCCCGCAGCTTCATCAGTGAAGCGTTGAGCGATGCTGGCTACGAAGCAATCGAAGCGGGGACTCTGAAGGAAGCAAATAAAGCGATCGACAAGGGTGTGGGAGATATCATCCTGCTCGATGTAATGCTCCCCGACGGATCCGGTTTAACTTTGCTCGATCGCCTCGCTCTGGAAAACCCCCGGCCGCCAGTAATCTTGATTACCGCTTTTGGAGAAGTCGATACAGCTGTCGATGCAATGAAGAAAGGCGCACTGGATTTCCTGCAAAAACCCCTCGATCTCGACCGTTTGCTGCAGGCGATTGAGCGATCATCCGAGGTCGTAGGTCTGCGGCGGGAGCTCGACCTCCTGCGCCGGACCTCGATTCTGGAAACCGAAATGGTCATTGGCGATACCCAGAAAATGAAACAGATCATGCACGAAGCCGAACGCGCAGCCCAAGCCGCCGTCTCTGTCCTGATCACCGGTGAAACTGGGACAGGCAAGGAAGTCCTCGCTCGATCTATTCACAGTTTTGGACCGCGTTCAGATACGCCTTTTATCCCCATAAATTGCGCTGCGCTTCCTGATACGATGATCGAATCGGAGCTTTTTGGTCATGAAGCAGGAGCCTTCACCGGCGCGCAAAAGAAAAAGCCAGGATTAATTGAGATCGCTGATAGCGGCATCCTCTTCCTTGACGAGATCTCCTCAACAAAACAGGAGATGCAAGCCAAGCTGCTGCGCGTCCTGGATGAGCAAAAATTCAGACGAGTCGGTGGTGTAAAAGAAATCGCCGTTGACGTTCAAATCATCGCTGCCTCTAATCGTAATCTCCCAGCTATGATTGAGGAAGGAACCTTCAGGGAGGACCTCTACTACCGGCTGAAAGTGGTCGATCTCCACCTCCCGCCTCTTCGTGATCGCATTGTCGATCTTCCAGCGCTTACGGGTAACTTCATCCGTCAAATTAACCTTCGTGTCGGCGGCGTCGTTGAGGGAATCACGCCGCGTGCGTTAGACGCGTTGAAAGCTCACTCCTGGCCCGGAAACATCCGAGAACTCCGTCACGTCGTCGAGCGGGCAATCCTGTTTTGCGACGAGGAAAACATCGATCTCGCACACTTGCCGCCTGACATCCGAGATCTCGCTCCCTAAATTGTTTGGCACGCTACTTGCAACATTCGCCTTCAGACGCATTACCTGGAGGCGATAATGATTCCCCTTACCTTTAGCGACGTTCAAATCCTCATCGCTGCATCCATCTTCATCCTGGGCTTCTTGTTGGTGCTCATCGGTGCATTGGTTTTAGTCAGCCGAGGCTATTCCCGAGAAGTGCGAGCATTAGCGGCTCACACAGCCAGGCTTGGCCAGAAAGGCATTGCCCAAGAGGTGACGGGGCTAGTGACCAGCGCCTCTGAGCTCGTCGCCGCGCTCAACGGCCTTGTTCGTACCGCAAGCGGAATCGGCGTTTTGCTGATTTCTGTTGGAATGAGCTTGATGTATGCAGGCTATTGGGTCATTCAGCAAATCAGCTGGACAATCTAACCGACTGGATGGGAACTATGCTCAATGACACGGACATCTTGCAGTATTTAAACCAGGTCCTGAACGAAGAAGATCTTTCCAGTGCAA
>DAOWMX010000056.1 GCA_030642885.1 Anaerolineales bacterium
CAGATTTGCGATCGCGAGGGTGCTGGTTGGCCCTGTTTTCTAGATAACCCCTTCAATGCTTTGGTTTCGATCCTTCACTGCCCAGGCTCAGATGCATTCAGGCAGAGTCCTTGAAATTGAATATAATTGCCGAAGTGTGTTTCAAAAGAGGGCGCACTGCGCCTTACAGTTGATTGGAGCGTGAAACCGCCCTGCTTCCTGAAAGGAGCCCATATTGACTCCCTCGCGAAATTTTGTTTCACTGTTTGCTCTCCTCGCGTTGAGCTTGGGTGTACTCGCATGTGTGGTAACCGGCAGAACGACGCCAACGCCGTTTCCACCGAGTCCGACGCAAGCACCACCGCCACTGCCAACTCAAACAGCCACAACTCCTCCGCTTACGGCAACCCCACTTCCGCTAATTATCGATGAGACGAATGTCTTCGATCTCACCGCTGTTCACACACTCACAGGACATGGCAATGGCATTAAGGCGCTAGCTTTCTCCCCGGATGGGGAAACATTGGTAGTCTCAACCGGTGGAAGCAGCAGCAGACAGGAACACCGCTTGCGGTTGTGGGATGTAAGTACTGGTGACCTGATCGCCACCAGCGAAGAATTCGACACAATCGCCTGGGATGTGGTCTTTTCTCCCGATGGCGAGATGATCGCTACCTCCTTGAGGGATGGCAGGATTGTGTTCTTGGACACGGCAGATTTGAGCAACATTGGAGGCTTGAAGCACAACGGCGAAGTCAATAGCCTGACTTTTTCACCCGATGGTGGACTGCTCGCCGCCGGTGTGGCTGAGGCTGGGAATGGGATGGTTTACATATGGGACGTTGCCAAGCAAACCATCATTCGCAGTTTCCGGGCGCATCCTTACAGTGTACCCAGCATGGCTTTTTCTCCAACAGGGCAATTCCTGGCTACTGGAGCTATCGATCGGGCTGTGAAGGTCTGGCAGGTAAGTAACGGCAGACTCCTTGAGACCCTCGCGCAGGATGGTCAGGGGACGAGTGTGGTCTTTTCAAAGGACGGTTCCTTGCTAGCTACGGCGATGTGTGCTCTTTCCGATGCAAATCTGAAATGCCTGCGCGGTGAAGTTTGGCTTTGGAACGTGTCGGATTGGGGTCTGATAAGGACCCTGAGCGGCCCTGTTGATCGGGTCGAGGCGGTAGCGCTCTCACCCGAGACGGCGCTTGTTGCCGGCGCCAGCAGGGATTTCGCCGTTTATATATGGCGACTCAGGGATGCAACACTTCTGCGGACATTAATCGGTCACAGCGAGGGGGTAACGGCGATAGCCTTCTCCCCAGATGGTCGCTTCCTGGCAACAGGTTCTACCGACGAATCCGTGATCCTCTGGGCCATAGAGCCATGATATGGAATACTAAACCTGGGCGGGCTGCATCGATCGTGTTTTTCGTGTTGAGTAAGCTCCGTTGAACGATAAAGCCTGATGAAATCCACTTGCCCCTCTGATTAATCCATCCTATAGTGCCGCAATTCTTCAGTTCTTAACATCCACAATCCCGGAGGTTAACCAATGACAAGTTCATCTTCTCCTACGCGCTCGCTCTTCTTCGCCATCCTCATCATGGTACTCCTTGCGGGGTGTGGCGGATCTTCAGCGGAGGTAATTGCACCTGAACCTGACTCAGAGGCAAAGCCGACGGCGCCGAGTGGGGAGGCGGGCACAGCGACGATACGGATTGAACGTTCGGGGATATTTACCGGCACGGATTGGCACTGGGAAGTATACGGAGAGTTTCCAATTACACTTTACTTTGACGAAGGGGATGATTCACCCATCTTTTACTCTACTGGTAAAGGCACGGCTATAATGACGGGGGTAGATGTTGGAATGACGGGTATCACTGCGCATACAACGGCCATTTGGGATGTTGACTTTGAGGTGCACGGTGCTTTCAACGCTAAAGATTGCAGCGTAGAAATCTATATTAAAGAAGTATGGGCGGAGGGTGCAGAAGTAACCATGGAAGTAGAAGGCGTGGTGGTCAGCGGGCAGACGGACGAGTTCATAATATTTACCGAAAACACATATGAACACAAATCCTTGAAGTTCCCATTAGGTATTGGGCAAGTAACCAAACCGCAAACGATTGGGAATACAGTCGGGGATGCAACCTTCACGATCACCAGTCTCAGCGTTCCCGAATTCACTGGTTGTGGCTCATTCGAATATCAGGATGAGTCCTTGGAACCGTCTGAAAATGGATCCTGAGGAGGAGTCCAGCCTGATTATTTTCGATAGGCCACATACACATCCGCTTCGATGATCTCATCGTCGATGATGTAATGGTGGATGAAATACAGGTTGCCTTCAGCATCCAGAGTGGGTTCACCTGCGAATTGTGAGAGGATGAGCTCGGGTTCAGACCATGCTTCCCCCATCCAAAGGGAGCGGAAGATGCCGGGGGTTCCGAGGTAGGTCCTGGTAATCCATAGTTCGCTGCCATCCTGCGTGACAAAGGGTCGGCTGTCGTGCGCTTCACTGTTGACCTCGCGCACGTTCTCTGGTTGAGCCCATTCCCTATTGACCAGGTGGGTAACCCAAATATCATAATTGCCGGTCCCGCCCTCGCGGTCAGAGTGGAAATACAGGGTTTCCCAGTCATTGGTAAAGTGGAATTCTCCCATCTCGTAATCGGCGTTTAACTGCTCTCCGGCGTTCTCCCAGTTCATCCAGCGGCCGCCACGATTCTCGGCGTGCCAAATGTCGATGTCCCGGTAATTTCCCTCACGTGCGGAGCAGAACCAGATCTCATCGTCCTGAGTGAATTGGCATCCATCCAGCGAAACCTTCCCCGGCTCCTGGAGCACCACTCTTTCGGGTTCGGTCCAGACTCCATCCATCTTCCTCGTCATGTAGATTCCTGTGACACCATCCAGAAGTTGTTTTTCAGGCGCAACGCGCACTTCGGGGGTAAAGAAGAAGGTAAAGACGTTTCCATCCGCGGAGATGAAAGGGGAATCCTCAGCCCCTGCAGTGTTGATAGAGCCCTCCATGAGGACGGGGGAGTGCCATTCGTCGGAGTGCAGGATGGGCGGGTGTCGGTCAGTAGATGGCGTCATTTTGTTAACATCGACAGGGAGCGCCTCCAACCTTGTCGGAGGTTGGGTCGGCAAGAGTGGAGGCGCCAGAACTATTTCAGATGATTGTGGATTTCCGCAGCCGGTGAGAAGAGTAATCACCGAGAACCCGACGAGACTGGTCAGGAGGATGGTTTTCAGTAAACGCATGGCCGTTCTCCGATAAGTGATTCCATAGGTGATGTTGCCAGCCTTTGAATTATCCTGTGTGCATGATTGCCTGAACAGACCGTTCGCTTTGTCATATAATATATCCCCTTATAGATGGTTTTGTTGCAGGCTATTACTGATGCGGATACGACAGGACCAAGGGAAACTTCCCTGGTAAATTGCGAATATTTTTCTACCTCAAGACAGGGTTCTTATGTAAAAGAAACAGCAGCCGTGACCACAATTTCCTATAAGACTATCGGCTGGAGTGTGGTGAAATACAAGACGAGATTGTTTACACGATAGTGTATTATTTGCCCGCCGCATCCTGTAAGGGGAAAATGCGATGCTTTCTTACCAGCCAAAGCGGTTTCCACGCCCGTTATTAGTAACGTTATTCGTTTCCCTGCTGTTCCTCACGGCAGGCTGTGACCGTTTGGAAGAGCTCCAACCTCTTGTGCTTGACCTGATTGGCGGAGGGGCGACGCCATCCGCACCGCTCCCTGACTACATTGTTGAAGCAGTTAAAGGAGTGCCCGATCAGGTAGTAGACGCATCACCCGTGCAGCTTCGTAAGGAGGCGGCCGAGATCTTGCGCGTTCTCTCGACCTCCCACCCATCCCAAGACCTCACGGATGTTGAGACGCGCATCTTAGAGGATGTTAATCTTTTCCTCGATGAAAGCAGGCTGGAGGATTCCTCGGTATTGCTGCGCCATGTGGATGTTGCCAATCGCCTGCTTAAGTTAGCCTCTCAAAAACGATTGAAACCCGAAGTTCAGGATGCATATCTGCAAGCGTTAAAAACGCTTCTTTTGTCAGACTATAAGGTCGTTGCTCTCTCGGCAGCCGATGCGGAAGTTGTCGTAAAGTCAGCACGCGTGGCTGGTGATGTGATCTCGGATGTCGGAGTGCAGGCAGCCGAAAGTGAACTCGAACGTACGCGGGAGCTGATGGTGGCGCTGGATGGCGCCTGGAGGCGTGGGGATGTGCGCGGGGGAATAAACCTCCTTGTGCCAGCCTGGGAGTCGTCGGCAGCTGTACGTTCCGTATGGGGTCTGCGATACGAAGGGGACTATGAAGAAGATGGCGTCATTGAATTATTTGAATTGAGTCTTGGATCCAGCCCCTTTGCCACGGACTCAGACAGTGATGGCTTGAGCGATTATTTTGAGATCATCGTGATGGGGCATCAAACGATGCCCGGATTGGCTGACACTGATGATGATGGTGTGATGGATGGGGATGAAGACCTCGACCTTGACGGTGTTTCCAATCTTATGGAGCGCGACCTCGGGACAGATCCGATGAAGCTTGATTCGGATGGCGATGGCATAAGTGATATGGCATTGGTCTTGGGGGAGAACATGGGCTCTATTACCGGCGACTCTGACGGGGATGGTTTGAGCGATGAGAGCGAAGAGCGTATGGGAACCGACCTATTCCATGTCGACAGCGATCGCGATGGCATCCCCGATGGACAGGAATACCACCTGCAGATCATTGTATTAGATGACATCGGGCTTTCAATAGACATTCTGGGGATGGGAGATCACAGCCAGTCGATCTCCGTAGATCACATGGTCGGCGCGCCGGGCTTCGCCGGGAACTTTGGTCAGGTCGGTGATTTTGTGATCATCTCGACCGAACTGCCGTTTCAACTGGCGACTATTCATCTGACCTACGATGAGACGCTTGTCCCCGCCGGCGATGAACTTAATCTGAGATTGTTCCTCTACGATGAAGAGCTCGGGCAGATGGTGATGCTCGAGAGCCCCTCCGTCGATATGGAGGCCAATCAGATCCGTGGTGGAACCACCCAACTCGGCCCCATCGGTGTGCTTTACCTGCCGATCTGGCAGGCGGTGAACCCGCAGCAGTAATTTGCTGGAAACCATGGGTTCCCAACCTTATTTCGTCAATAAACACACTTGTTTGCATCCGAGAGCCGCAAGCAGCGGTTGCGCTTGGAGCCAGCGACTATTTCCGTGCAATTGACCTCTTTGCTTGAACCTTGCAACCCATTTACAATACGTAGCACAGAGCTAGAATGTGAAGATAATTGGGGATGAGTTTCCGCTGATCTTGAGGCGCGCCTACAGTATGGTTTTGAAAAAAGAGACCTTATTCCGATTTCTGATTTCTGCTGTACTAGCCCTGCTGCTGGGCTGGCTAATTTTCGGTTCCCCGTTACTCGCCCATGCAGATGCCATAATAACGATTGAGCCCATTACATGGAATGTCGTCGGCCTCGACAGCAATAACGTCGACGTTGGACCGAACACTTTCCCTGTGGGTGTGCGTGTCTGCAACAGCGGTGATGACCCTGCCACCAACGTTACCGCTGATTTCGTCTGGGATAGCTCGGATGCTTATATTGATATTCGCACTGGCTCATTGAACCCGATCACGACGAGCACGCTTGCGGCAGGAACATGTTCTGATTTCTACTTTGAGATCGAGATCACGCGCGATGCCAATGCTTATGACCACACTCGAGAGTATCACATCGAAGTTAGTTCAACCGAAACGAGTACTATAAGCACCCCTACTCCGCGAGAGATCTACGTCGAACATCTGATCTCGCAGAGCCGAAACTCGACGACGGACGTGCTCCTGGACGGCGTTTCTGTCGCACCGGGCGGGACGATGACTCTGATGCTGGGGGATACCTACGATATCGAGTTGGTCGGCTCGACGGCTACGAACGGGTACGAACAGATCGAGAGCTACATCAACTTCCCGAATACCATCTTCCAAATCAATTCGGTCACGAGCACATACACTGCAAATGGCGGGACGGATACGGCTGCAGCCAGAAAAGTCTATGCGGATGGCTGCAGTTGGGAGAATGACCCCAACTCCCCCAACTACCGATCCTGTTTGAGTACGGGGAAATATGGTGGGGATATCACCGTCAATTACAACGTGACCATCATCGGCGGCGCGGGGACGAGTGAAACCTTAAATACACTCATCTACGATTTCTCCGGGAGCAGCTATCACTACAACAGCGATTTCTCCGTCGCTGGGCGTATCGCCGCGATTGTGGATCCTTCACTTGTCACGATCGACAAGAACTTCGCTCCCGATCCGACCAGCGTTACGGGCACATCGACATTAATCTTCACGCTGAGCAACCCGAATGACGTGGCAATCAGCGGCGCCAGCTTCACCGACACTTTCCCGACGAGCCCTGGCGCCATGACCGTCGCCAGCCCGGCAATCTATTCCACAAACAGCTGTGGGACCCCCACTTTCGCTCCCGTTGCTGGTGCGGGGTCGATCTCCTTTGCAGATGGTACCATCCCTGCCAATGGCACTTGCACGGTAAGTGTTCAGGTGACTGTGCCTGCAACAGGAACCTATGACAACACAAGCAATAATCTCTTCATCGATACAGTTGATACCGGGAATTCAGCTAACGATAGCTTGACAGTTAACAACACTCCTGCTCCACCGGCGTGTACACCATGGCTAGAGTTGGTTCGCTGGACTATAGAGCCATCTCAGGGAACTGGCGTACCGCCTTCGTACTCATTTTTATCTGGCAGGGTTTCAGATCCACCGACAACAGCGAACTTCGTACCCTCACCACTGCCGGGGGTGCAAGTCATCAATACAAGCGCTGGAAACCCCATAAATTCCTGGTCGGGCACCGGTTGGATTACAGCCACAAATCCTCAGGGCCAGGGGCCGGGACCAAACACTACCTCCTATTTTGAATTTGTCTTGGATACCAGCAATTTTGTAGGCAACCCGGTCGGAATATCGCTGGATGTTAATCCAACGCCGACAGGTAACTGGGCCAATCCAAACAACATCACCCTCAATGTCCACGCCAGCGCTGATGGTGGTCCTTTCTCGACCATCATCAATACCAACCCAGTTCCTCGCAGTACCTGGACCACATTAACCGGTACAACCGCGCCTGGGGCTACCACAACAACCTTCAGGGTGAATGCGAGTGGGCGGAGCAATGGAAATCCGAACGCCACTCTCCTCATCGACAACATCATCATTACGGGGTGTGGCGTGCCCCAACCGCCAGCCATCAACAAAGCTTTTTCCCCCGACCCAATCGCGGTCAATGGAACATCCACACTCACGTTCACGATTACGAATGAAAACAACGTTTCCTTGACCGGCCTTACATTCACAGACGCGTTACCTTCTGGCGTTGAGGTCGCCACAACCCCTGTCGCAAGCACGACTTGTGGTGGCAGCCCAACTTGGACTCCGGCATCAGGTGATACCAACTTGGAATTTGGAAATCCTGCAGGCGGGACGGTCCCCGGAAGGGTTGGCACAACGAATGGGTCCTGTTCTGTCCAAGTTGATGTCACAGCGACTACAAGCGGTCCTCACACAAATGTAAGTGGTTTCATCTCATCCACAGAAACTGGGCCCAACACAGGTCCGGATGGTTCTGCGACCGACACACTCACTGCAATCTCTCCCCCCACGATTTCCAAGCAGTTCGCTCCTAATCCAATCCTCGTTAATGGAATCTCAACGCTTACATTCACGATTACAAATCCAAATCCCGATGATCAGCTCACAAATGTGGCATTCACGGATAATTACCCCTCAGTGAATCTCGTGAATTCTACGCCTGCGAATGCCTCCACGACCTGCACCGCAGGAACAATCATCGCAGCCAATGGAGGGGGAAGCGTATCTCTGAGTGGCGCTACGATCGCGAGTGGGGGCACCTGCACTGTTCAGGTGGATGTGACTTCAGCTACGCTGGGTAGCTACTTAAATACGAGTGGAAACGTGTCCGCCGACATCGTCGGAAACGGCGATACCGCCAGCGACACACTCGTCGTCGAACCAATTCGTCCATCGATTTCACTGTTGAAGCAAGTTTCTGCCACTGGGGCAGCTCCCTGGACGACGTTTGTTGGGGTAAATGTTGGTGATTCTGTTTGGTATCAATTCACGGTCGAGAATACAGGCGATGTAGCCCTCTCGACTGTTTCTGTCACCGATCCGACGCTGACGGGTCTGGGTATCGACCTCTCTTCCTGCAGTTGGGCCAATCTGGCGCTGTATGAGACCCAGACGTGTGTGGCTGGACCGATAGTTGCCGTCTCAGGATCGAACTCGAACACCGCGACTGCGCATGGTACCTACAGCGGGACGGAATACACAGACACTTCAACCGCAACCTACGCCACCACAGGTCTGACGCTCGTAAAAACTGCTGCGCAGAGCACTTTCCAGACAGTGGGCGATGTGCTCGATTACAGTTACTTAGTATCCAACACCGGCTTTGCTCCTCTGCTTGGTCCTGTAACGATCAACGATGACAGAGCGACTGATGAATCCTGTCCGCCCGTAGATACTGTAGGGGACAACGATGCCTACCTCGACCCGGGTGAAATTATCACATGTACAGCCACTTACACCATACTGCCAGCGGATGTGACAGCGCAATCGGTGACGAACACCGCAGACGCAACCGTCGATGGAGTCACTTCGAACACCGATAGTGAGACGGTGACCTACCTCGCCCCTCCAACCGTGACGAAGGTGTTTCTGACCACACCGATCGTAGCTGGACAGACCAGCACGTTGATCATCACGCTCAATAATCCTGGGGGGACAGATCTCACGGGCGTGGTGTTTACCGACACCTATCCTGCAGCTATTGAAAACGCAAACCCCACGAATGCATCCACAACTTGCACAAATGGAACGATAACCGCTACGGTTGGTGGAGGTACTGTCGCCCTGAGTGGTGCGACGATCGCTGCCAACACTGCCTGTAACGTTCGCGTCGATGTGACTTCGTATATTCCCGGCGCGCATACCAATACGATCCCCGTTGGAGGAGTTACGACCGATCAAGGTGTCTCGAACAATGCAGCCGCAACGGATACGCTAACGGTAAATTTCGCACCCCCGACGGTGACGAAGACCTTCATTCCCGACTCAATTGTTGTGGGTGGGACGAGCACGCTTACGATTGAAATTGATAATCCGAACGCAGCAGGATTGACGGGAGTTGCTTTCAGCGACAACCTTCCGGCAGGCGTGTCCGTGGCGAGCACCCCGAATGCCGCGACGACGAATTGTGGGGCGCCGACCTGGGCGCCTGGAGCGGGGGATACGGCGTTAAGTTTCAGCGGTGGGAGTATCGCAGCATCAGGGACTTGCACGGTTGAGGTGGACGTGACCTCATCAACGCCTGGTACAGTGACGAACACGACGAGTATGGTGGCGAGCAATGAGGCTCCAAACAGCGGGACAGCAAGTGATGACTTGACTGTAGTGAATCCTGAATTAACTCTGGTGAAGACGATCACTTCGGGGGATCCATACAGCAGTGTGGGGGATGTATTGAATTATTCCTTCCAGGTGACGAACAGTGGGAGTGTGACGCTGGACGGGCCGTTCACGGTGGCGGATGATCGAGCGGCAGATGAGAGCTGTCCACCGACGGCGACGCTGGCACCGGGTGCCTCGATTACGTGCACGGCGAGCTACACGGTGACACAGGCGGATATTAATAACGGCTCGGTGACGAACACGGCGACGGCCTCGGGGTCGTTTGGTGGGAACCCGGTGACGTCCGGTCCGGACAGTGAAACGGCGACAGCGACACAATCGCCAGCATTGAACGTGACGAAGACAGAAACTTCAACAGGACCCTATGTCGTCGGCGACACGATCACCTACGACATTGATGTATTGAATACAGGCAATGTGACACTGACGGGTGTGACGGTTGCGGATCCAGACAC
>DAOWMX010000129.1 GCA_030642885.1 Anaerolineales bacterium
ACCATGCTGGGTTTAGGACAAACCCGCGTTCTTGGCGGGGGAGAAGATGCTGCGGATCTCAAACCTCTGGCGCGTGAAGTGCTTTTCTTCCTCGTCGATGGCGGACAGGTGGAGCGCGATGTCCTGCTCGAGAGGTTTTGGCCCCATCACCCGCCGGGGCGGCAGGTCGCCAACCTGCACACGGCGATCTACAGTTTGCGCAGGATGTTTGGAAGGGACGTCATCCTACACGAGGGCACGGCTTATTCGGTCAACCTGGAAATCCCGCTCAAGTATGACGTTGAGCGGTTTGAACGCGCCGCCGGTGTCGCTGCGGGGCTGCCGCCGGGCGATCCGCGGCGGATGTTCGCCCTCACCGAGGCGATCAATTCCTATGGTGGACCTCTTTTGCCGGAGTTCTCCTCGGACTGGGTCCTTGAGAGGCGTAGAACACTGGAGCTGCGCTACTTAGACCTCCTGGCGCAGAACGCGCAGGAAGCGATGATGAGGGATCAACCGGCGAGAGCGCTGCAAACGCTGCGTCAAGCGCTGGAGATCGACCCTTACCGCGATGACACCAACATGCACTTCCTCGAAGCGTTAGGGAGGTTGGGTAGGAGAAGTGAAGTCGTCGAGCACTACCAGCGCTATGTTCGCCTTCTTTCTGACGAACTGGGTTTGGATCCTCCGGATGAGGTACGAGAGCTTTACACGCGCCTCATCAGCTAAAAAGCCCGGGAATTCGCCAGGATCATTCTTACACTCCCTAGTCCTGAGTTCCTATGACCTTAATTGCTGGATTAGGTATTTACGTTAAGAATCCGTTGAGAGCGATGCGGTAAAGTAGTCCTGAGGGATTACAAATCTAAGAAGGAGGTCACCACTATCATGGCTCGTTGCCCAATGCAGGGTGGGGGCGGATAATCTAGCCCTACACCAATAGCTTACGTAGTTCATTACGTCTAATATTGCTCCATTTTTTACCAGGCAGCGAGGCTCTGGGCCTCCTGCTTTTTAATTTATCCAGGAAGAATAGAAGGAAATTAGAAATCACACACAGAAGGAGATCAACATGAGTATGCAGGCACTGAATCAGCTAGTAGCACGATCGATCATCGACCCGAATATCGTCAAATCACACGCCGCAGGTCAAATCGACGACGTCATCGCCGATTTCGAATTTGCACCCGAAGTGCGAAAGCACCTGGGCGGCCTTGAAGCGAACTCCTTCGCTGAGTTCACGCTTCTGGCTTACCGTGTGGTGAAGGCCGCGGAAGTGCCGGTACGCAGCATCGAGCTGCCCTCCCCGGCCGAAGGTCTGTTTGGCGATCAAGATCAGTCCGATAGAGAGCATGTAGCGTGATCCCATTCTCTCGAGAAGAGCGCGAATGGTTCTTGCGCAACCTCGCAAAAGGGTTGCTGGACTATTTCAGCGTGACCGAGCCACCTATCCAGGTGGAGGACATGCTGAAGCAGCCGCCGCCCATCTTCGATGCGGACTTCGGCGTTGTGGATATGTATTCCAATATGTGGGATGCGACCTTCGCCCGCCCGCCGAGTAGGCGCGGAAGTATCTTCGTGCGGATCGATCTGGAACAGGACGAAAGGCGATTTGCTCTAGCACGTGAAATGCTGAGTGCATTGATCACCAGCAAACACGGTCGTGCGTTAGGGCTACCTGATCTCCTTCTGCCAAACTTGCGTGAATCAGCAGAGTATTTCGCCCGCCATCTCCTAATACCAGATGTCTTGCTTGAGGCATATCGAGTAAACGGTGGTAAAAAACGAGGTGTCGCAGACAGGTTCCAAATTCCAACAGAGATTGCTGCCGTTCGCTGGTCTGATTGAACCTCTCTCAACAGGGGGATAGGAGGGGGGTAAGCACTGGGAGCCGACGCTAAGCCGGCTCCCAGGCATTTTTTTTAGCCCATTTTCCGCATTTGCCGATAATCCATTTCGCGGTTATACACTCTGGCATCGAGCTTGCATGCTTGGTGAACATGTGCGCGTGATGTTATGATCGGTCCCAAGGGTGAGGCCAATTGGCATGTCTGAAGACCCAAACCAATCCACAGAGAAAAACGGAGAACGTCAGCCGGTGAGAATCTGGATTTACAGGATTTTCTTGGTGGTCGTTGTCGTCGCCATTGGGTTTCTAGGATGGTATAGCCTGCAGCTTCCCCGGCCCGGACAGCCTGCACCAATGGATCCTACACTTTCCGCACTGGCCACATCGCTGGTGGACGCGCCTACATTGAGCTCAGGGACTATTCAGGAATCCCCATCATCTGCATCTACTGCAAGCTCAACGGATAACGCAGCGCAGGGCACGGTGTTTTTCACAGCTCGAACGCAGGCGCGCAGCCATATATGGGCATACGTTATTGGTGATGCCGAGCCGGTCCAGATCACATTTGGCGAATGGGACGATCGCAACCCGGCGTTCAATGCGGATGATGGTCTGCTTGCTTTCACTTCAAACCGCGGACTCTACTGGGATCTCTATCTGCTGGATATAAACTCTGGGAAGTTACGACAGTTAACAGAAACCCCGGGATTTGAAGGCAGCCCAACCTGGTCACCGGATGGTCGTTGGATCGCCTATGAGGCGAATTACGATGGTGATTTTGACATTTACATCCTGCCGGTTATGGATGATGAAGAAGTGATCCAGTTAACAAATCATCCTGCGAACGATAATTCTCCCGATTGGGATGCAGGCGGCCGTCGGATTGCTTTCATTTCGGATCGTGATGGCTCGCCAGATGTGTTCATCGCTAAATTGGATCAACCGGATGAGCGCTTTGTTAATCTTACTCACACGGTCGAGTTGGCTGAGAGCGACCCCGCTTATAGTCCGCAGGGTAGCCTGCTGGCTTACTCGCTCGAACGGATGGGCTTTGATGAAATCTTGATCAAGGAACTTGAAGGCGAACTTCCACCCTCACCCAATGGGCAAGGACATGGTGTGCGCTGGGCGCCTGATGCAAAGGTGTTGATTGCTGTTCTTGAGGATCCCTATGAACGATGGTTGGTCTCCTATGCCTATAATGGAGGGCAGCCGCCGGGACTCCCGATTCATTTTAATATTGAGGATCTTTTTTGGACGGCGGAAGGTCTGCCTGCAGCGGCATATCAATTGGGAGAAGATGAAGCGGAGAGATCCCCTCTTTATAAGATCGAACTAACTTCATCGGACGCAACTATCGACCGTCTATCACTTACTCCTCTTCCTGGAGTGACCGCACCCAACGCATCTCTTTCTGATGCAGTCGATGAAGCCTTCAATGCTCTGCGTGCACGCGTGGCAGCCGATCTCGGATGGGATTTTCTGTCCACTTTAGAGCATGCTTTTGTGGGAATAAATGACCCGCTTCCACCTGGTTTATTATATGATGATTGGCTTTTCACCGGACGGGCTTTCGCCTTCAGCCAGGCCGCGGTCCAAGCCGGATGGGTCGAGATGGTGCGCGATGATTTTGGGGGTCAGACGTATTGGAGAGTCTTTATTCGTTCTGCAGAGCAGGATGGTTCTCAGGGTGAGCCGCTGCGAACACCCAGTTGGGATTTCCAGGTCCGTTACGAAGGCGCCCCTCAATTATATGACCAGGGCGGGAGAATCAAAGAGAATATCCCTCCGGGATACTACGTTGATTTCACCCAGCTGGCCGCAGATTATGGCTTCGAACGCGTTCCAGCTTTGCCGAATTGGCGAACCTACTATCATGGAGCGAGGTTTAACGAATTTGTGTTTCGAGATCATCGAAATTGGATGGAAGCGATGCTTGAGCTTTACCCCAACTCAGCCATCATCACGCCCACTCCCTTCATGACACCAACGCCGACGCCTACGCGGACACCGCGACCTACACCGACTTCTTGGTGGTGGCGTTGGCGGACGCCCACCCCCATTCCCACAAGTACTGCATTCCCTACGCCCACAACCGGGTAACCCTATCCAACCATCCAGGCTCACCCAGATCAAGTGATCGCAAGGCTCTTCCTTCGTTTCAAAAGATGGACTTGGCAAAAGAGACATCATAGGGTTACCTCGCGGAGTTTATCCTGAGTAAAACCGAAGGGCTCGAAATGACAATTGTTCGTGAGGGTCCTTCCGTCGCCTGTCATTGCGAGGAGCCCGAAAGGGCGACGCCTGTCCTGAGCGAAGTCGAAGGATCTCAATCTCCCATCAAGAAACGAGGAGATTGCTTCGCGGAGTTTAGCCTGAGCTTGCTGAAGGGCTCGCAATGACATTAGGGGCCACATTCGGTTTCAGAGATGGAGCTCTCACGAGCGACATCACAGGGATTTCTCGCGGAGTTTATCCTGAGTAAAACCGAAGGGCTCGAAATGATATTGAATATCGAAGGATCCTTACGTGTAGGCTTTGAACCTGCGGGAGGTTTACCCCGCGAACCTCAAATCTGCTTAAAAACAGCATTTATGTTAAGTCTACTTGACATCGATTTGCTCCCTATGCTATCCTTTCAACTTGCGGTTACACAGGAGCAGGCATGATTCGAGAGCGGGTAGCTGAGGATGTCTATGTATTCACCAGCCAGCTTTATGCGCAGGTGAATGCAGGTGCCATTGTTGGTCAGGAGTGGTCCATCCTCATCGATACGCTGGCATACCCCGAAGAAACTAGAGAAATTCGTGATTTTCTTGAAGGGCGATTGTCTAAACCGGTTCGTTATGTCATCAACACTCACTATCACTCCGACCACACCTTGGGCAATTGCTGGTTTCCCGACGCAACAATCCTCAGTCACTCACTCTGCCGCACATTACTTGATACTAAAGGCAAACAAACTCTGGCGGCAGCAAAGCGCGGTAATCGAGATTTCCGGAATCTGAAGATCGTTCTCCCAGATGTGGTCTTCGAACAAGGAACTTTAAGTCTTCAGATTGGAAAGCGATCTCTCCAGTTGATCCACCTCCCAGGCCACAGCCCCGATGGTATTGGGGTTCTCCTCGTAGAGGATCGGGTTCTTTTTTCGGGCGACATTCTCATGCCGTTGCCGTATGTCGTAGACGGTGATTTTGACACAATGATCGAAAGTATGAAACGCCTGCCAAAGATGAAGCTTGAGAATATTGTCCAAGGACATGGAGAAACCTATCTGCGCGGCGAGGTAACATCTAAGGTGCAGGATAATATCGCATACTTGAATCGAATTCGAAGTCATGTCAGACAGGCGAGTCGACGAAAAGATTATGATGCTTACCTTTCCCAAATCGACATCGAATCTTGTGGGAAGAGCCGCATTTTGCTCGGTGGTTTGGCCGAGCAGCTTCATCAAGGCAACCTGTACGCGCTATTTGAACATTGGTATCCGGACCGAGTGGTCAAATAACCCACCCATCCAAGCGTCAAAGTGAAACGAGTCTCATGATAAGTCCCATTCACTTCCTGCTTGCTTTCTGGCACGTCGATCTGGTCCATCAGAGACGGAGTTTGGATGATGTTAGCGCAGGATCATTGACCCACGTTTGCGCGTATGGCATAATGAGCAAGTAAATTCAATAGAAGAAAAAAGCTTTGATGGAGACGAGTACGCCTGAGTCTGCCTGCAAGCGAGCCCGGGATAACGGTGAGAGCCGGGCCAGGATACCAGTTGGAAAATCCCTCCGGAGCTGCAACCCGAACGCAGTACATCGTAAGTAAGGAAGCCGGGATCGCCTACCGTTACCACGGGCGCAGGTATAAGCCAGAGATTAACTACGGCCGTACTTGACTGAGCGCCCGCCGTTGGTGGGAATCAGGGTGGTACCACGGGAGTATTTTGCTCTCGTCCCTGTCAGGGACGGGAGCACTTAGTTTTAATCGGATGCCGATCAGGATATATTGAGGGACACTTGGTGTATCTGGAGAGAAGGGATTAAACGATGACGGAATTGCTGTTCTACGGTGACTCGTATTTAAAGACCTTCACCGCTCAAGTTACAGGCGCCTCGGAGCATGGCGTTTCCCTGAACCGAACCGCGTTTTACCCCGGCGGTGGGGGACAGCCCTGCGATTTCGGGGTATTTAAATCGGGGAACCAAACCCTGTCTGTGAAACGAGTTCGCAAGGTCGATGGTGAGATCTGGCATGAAATTGACGGATCCCCACCAGAAACCGGCGCGGAGGTCGATGGCGAATTGGATTGGGAACGACGCTTTCAGCTTATGCGCGTCCATACCGCGATGCACATCCTATGCGGGGTGATATGGCGAGATTATGGAGCAAGCGTGACCGGCGGAAACATGAAACCCTTACGTGGGCGAATGGATTTTGAATTTGAGTCCATGCATAAGGAACTTGTCGCCGAGATCGAAGAGAAAATCAACATTGAGGTCCGTGCGGCTCGATTGGTAACGACTGCAATCTTGCCCCGCGCTGAAGCCTTCCAGATCCCTGACCTGATTCGAACGAAAATAAATCTCCTGCCACCTATGATTCAAGAAGTTCGAGTGGTGGAAATCGAAGGGCTTGATCTCCAAGCCGACGGTGGGACCCACGTCGCAAATACTGAGGAAGTAGGTCAGATACGCATCGTGGACTACAAGAGCAAAGGTGCAATAAATAAACGTTTGGTCATTGAGCTTGAACCGTGAGGTGTTAGATGTTTAGATCCGTAGACAACCA
>DAOWMX010000345.1 GCA_030642885.1 Anaerolineales bacterium
GGTGAGAAAAGCGTCGATGTGAATATCGTCGGCGCTTATGCGGTGGAAGTTGTAGCCGAGGCAATCGTGCGCGCAGTGTGGGCGGCAGAATCGCTGGGGGACTTGCCGGCAGCGCGGGATCCAAAACAAAAGGATTGACACGCAAGATCGTCGATGGTATCGTCTCGCGCCCTGGTGGAGGCGGCTGATGTTTCGAAAATCTACGGAGAAACCAATCGTGAGCGGGCAAACGCCGGAGCGCGTGGATTCGATTTTAGGTCCTGGCATTACCTGGCAGGGGCAGCTCAGCGGAGAAGGGGGAGTCCGCATCGATGGCGCGTTCGACGGTGAGATCGCGGTGCGCGGGCTAGTTGTGATCGGAGAGAAAGGGCGGGTCACTTGTGAGCAGATCCGCGCGAACACTGTTGTTATCTCGGGTTCTCTCAAAGGAAACATCACCGCGCATCGTGTGGAGATAACCACCACGGGGCGAGTATGGGGGGATGTTGTCACGATCGCTTTCTCGACAGAGGAAGGCGCATTTTTACGGGGCAAAATCAGGATGGAGGAAAAGCTCGACCTGGGGTTCGCTCCTGAGCTGCCCGCCGATGAAAATATTGAGCAAGAAGCCGCACAGCAGGATGGTGAAAAGGCGGAATAATCGCGATCGTTTCTAGAAATCGATCAGGGCTGACTAAAATCTCTTAGTCAGCCCTTTGTATTTTCCGTATGTTTTCAACTTGATGAAGTAATCTGTATAGAAGGTGCTTCTTACGGCGAGGCGGACTGCTGGTAGGTGAACAGCCATGAGCCAGCGTACGGTTCGTCGTCATCATCCGTACAGGACTCGGCGGAAATGCCAGTTTCCAGCCCATCCCCTTGAATTAGCTGCAGAGAATAAGTCACGCCTTCTTGCATGGTGAAGTCTGCAAAACCAGGTCCGAGTTCGGGTTTTAACCCGGTGAAGAACGTACTCTGGCCGGTGTCCCAGACAACAAGCGCTTCAACGCCGGCCACTCCATGCCCGGCTGCATCGAGGACAAGGATCTGGATTTGGGTTTCTTGCAGCGCGGGGTCGCAGATCTCATCCTTGGCAGTGAGTGAAAAAGGTGCGCTCGCGGTCGCGGTGGGGGGTGGCGTGGGGCTGGATGTTACTGTAGGTGTGAAAGTGGGGCTTGGAGGGAGTGGCGTTGTAGTGGATGCACCGTGTGGCGTCGGCGTGGCAATCAACGGCGAAGGACGCTCGCCAAGCATGGCTGCAAGCTGTGCAAGGGCGCGCGCTTCGGCCTCCGGTCGTCCAGCGGCTAACCTGCTCTGGGCCATTCGCCCGAGTGTGCTGGCCGGGTCGGTTATTTGGACCCAGGCGAGGCGGGCGCGAGCACGATCTGCATCTCCGGTTGCTACATAGGCGGAGGCGATCAGCGTCAAGTAATCTGATTTAAAGTCTTCGCGGAGCGAGTCCGGGGAAGAATCGATGTACTCAACGGGGTTGATGGTCCAACTGTAGAATAACCCCGAGGCGAATCCGAGGAGCAAACCGATTATTAGTATGAAATTGCCTAATCGACTCATTGTAAGCCTATTTCGGGTGCAGGCGGGATGGAGCGTAAGTCGACGGCGAGCAGGTTCA
>DAOWMX010000292.1 GCA_030642885.1 Anaerolineales bacterium
GAGCGTAACCGGATGATTAGGCGACAACCTTACTTGGACGCGCCTTCTACCAAGAGCGCTTAGGGGTGTAGAAGGGAAATCGCCTAGATTGATGCGTGTGCTGATCCTTGGACCTCATTCAACCTTAACGTGAACTGGTGATAAACAGCTGCTGTGCCGATGAGCGGCGCTGAACCTAACTCCAACTCAGCCGGGTAGAGTACACATAGAAATCCGATGCATGGAATATTGAGCGATCCATGATCGAACGGGCCATCACCCTCTTTATCACCTCGAATGGTTATGATTAAAGCGCCTCTACCCTCCAGTCTCGAGCGCGCTGCGGCCTGAAAAGTGGGCGATTACGGCAACAATCACACCCAGGATCAGAAGCAATAAGGTCTGAGTAATGAGCCCGGCGGTGATTGAATGGAAGACATCGCTGGCTAGATCATTGAAGGCTTGGTCGACAATAGATGCCAATACGTAAGACTCGCCTATGTTAATCAAGAACAAGGAGACGAGCATCACTACAGCAACGCTAATGCCCATGGTGATGATGGTCCTGCGGCGCCATCTGGATAACACCACAGCCCCACCCAAGCATAGGGTCATGATTATAAAGGAAAGGAACGCGATGCTGTCTAGCATTCTGAGTACTCGCTGCACCTTAGCTAGATTATCACTTTCAACAAGTGCGAACTGCATCACATCAGCACCTGGCTCGAATAGCGAGATATTCTTCAGACCCAGCAAATTCAGGATCTCATCTAACAGCTCACTAAAATCGAGATAGACGATCCCATCCTCGGCATAAATATAGGGGCTGTCACCTGAGAGCACAATGACAAGTGAGTCGTGGATGATTTCAATCGCTCTCACCCAAATCTCATTGAATTCGTCGCTGAGGATGACCGTGGAAATCGCCTCTGAGACCAGCTCCTGAACTTTCTCAACGAGCGGTTGCTCGAGGATGCCTAACATTACCAACAAATTTGGTCTTTCCAACTGGGTAATTCCAAGCTCGTCCGACACCCCTTCGACAATGGCATCGCTAAGCGCATCCACGATTACGGGGTTTTGACTCAGAGGACCTATTGTAGCCACCCAGGCATCTGTATCGATCAAAGTATCACGCGCCCAGTTCGAAATATTTGCCAATGCGAGAGCAATGCATCCGAGCACGATCAAAAGTCCTACGGCTATACGTTTCCCCGTGTGCTTTTCCGCTTTTGCTTCGGAAAGTTCTTCCTTCAGTGTTTCGTTCTCGGCTTGTAGTTTCTTTAATTCTTTTTCTTTCGGTGAGGGTGATTTAGCGGTTGATTTGCTTTTAGATTTAACTTCTTTCGATTTAACTTGTTTTTTCTTCGGACTCATCGTGATGTCACCTCTCTCTAAATGTACCAGGAAGCAAGTCCTGATTGATAACCAAGGCTTGCTGTAGTAAGAATTATCAGGCGACTTCAATATAACCGCAACTTCTTCTGTCTGTAGCTAGTCTCTAAGCCCAGGGATGACTTCGACATTGCTATTACTCCATTGCCAACCCAAGCTTCGCGGGTATGCTCTGCAAGGTGATCTCGGTGATCTCCGGCCGGCAATTGAAGCGTGCTGGCGGACCGATGACCCCCACCCCGCGCGTGGTGTAAAGCCACATGCCCCCAATTTCAACTAACCCGTCGTCATATTTTCGACCATACTCTGGCCGGAAAGGTCCGCCGATACCGGGTATCCGTACCTGACCCCCATGCGTGTGCCCGGATAATTGGAGGCAGACCCTCCCGTCCCGGGCGTATTGATCCGCGAAGTCCGGCTCATGCAACATCAGAATCACAGGCGCCCCTTGGGGCGAATCCTCCAGCGCGAGCGAGAGATTCGGTTCACCGCTCCAGCCATCATCTAACCCGGCGAGGATTAGATCGTCGTCCCCAATCCGTAAGAGCACACTGTCGTTAACAAGGACACGGATGCCAACCGACTCGAGTCCGGAGCGCACCACCGCAGCATCCGTCCAGAGATCATGATTGCCCAGCACGGCGAAAACACCATGGGTTGATTCAAGCCCGGCGAGGGCAGGCGCTAATTCGTAGATCGAGTCGGCCCCTTCGAATACATAATCCCCAAGCAGGCAAACGATGTCGGGACTCAATTCGTTTGAGGCGGCGACAACTTTCTCGATGAAATCAATCTGCGTATAAGGGTGCAGATGAAAATCGCTCAGGCAGACAATCTTGAACCCTTCGCAGGCTCGCGGCAATCCCTGAATTGGCACATCTAAGCGCTCGACCGAGAGCCAGTGCGGCTCGACATAGAAGACATATCCATATCCGGTCAAGCATGAAACCCCCATGCCAAGCGTTGCCCCGCCAAATACCTTCAGAAAACCGCGCCGGGAAATTTTTATTGAGTCACTCATTCTGCCCTCTTGCCTGATTCAGGAACGAGGAGCGCATCTTCGACGCACCAGACCCCTCATTAATTAGACATTCAAATCTTCGATAAGTCCACTAATTGAAACATGTGAGATATGTTGTGCGCCGAAACAGAGCTTCAGGGCTCAAGAACACCCCGATGAACAATCCGGACCTTCGGCATTATTTATACATCAGAAGAAAATCGTTGTTTCAACGCTGCCATGAATAACAGACTTCGTTGCCCCAATCCTGACCCGATTCTGCCATCAAACGGCTACAACCTCGTGATATCAAAGGATCGGATCGAATGATTTGCTATCGTACCTGATATCTGGAGATCCGCTAATTTCAAACGGCAAGCTCACATTCTCAGCGAATCTGGAGGTCGAAATGGACAGAAAATCCACCCTGCTCAAACTAGCAGCATTCTCGTTATTTATAAGCGCCTGCGGCAGCTCAGCCGCAGCTCCAATGGCTTCACCACCAGACATGCCAGCAGCTACTCAACCCATATCCCCTCCGGCAATAAAGGTTGACATCTCGCATCTCGGCGTAGAGGAATACCCTCGCGTGGATGGATCCACGTCTGCCTATCCGCTTCAGATCACGCTTGCCTGCCAGATCCTGGATGTTCCCTGTATTTGGATGGAGGGTGATCTATTCGGCACGACGCGGAGAATCATCCCCGACCCC
>DAOWMX010000150.1 GCA_030642885.1 Anaerolineales bacterium
CGATGTCATTTCGAGCCCTTCGGCTTCGCTCCTCACTCCCTTCGGTCGGGGACTTCGCTCAGGACAGGCGTCGCCCTATCGGGCTCCTCGCAATGACAGGCGAAGGAATGATAATGGCTAGGACCCTGTCATGTAGAGCGAAGCGATGTAATCTCATCCTTACAACGCATACGAGCCCCAAATTGGGGCTCGTATACATCTGTAGTGATGCTCCTACGAATGGGCGAAGTTACAGCGCGAATAGATTCATATACTTCATCGCCAGGTTTAAATCCCCTTTTAGGACAATTTTCTTCGTGGCAATGCCGGTCATCGGGTTTAATTTACCGGTGATCATATCGATGTAATCCGCAGCTTCAGCCGTCAAGGAGAGGTTGGGTTCTTCATAGACTCCCGGCTCAGCCGTGCAAGTCGAATCCTTGATCGTACAGATCCAGTCGCCGCCTTCATCGCCCAGGTGGAATTGGATCACGGCATCTACCCCTTCAGCCTTCTCTGGGATAAGCGCCCCCGGCATGCGTTCCATAAGATCTTTTACCGTTAATGCCATCATGAACTCCTTCGTTTAAGTGATTGAGGTTTTGGGGTATTCTACATTTACTGCAGCAGATTCTCAAAAATGCCTGCTGCGCCCATCCCTCCTCCGATACACATGGTTACCATGACATACTTCGACTTACGGCGCTTCGCCTCGTGCATGATTTGCACGGTCAGCTTAGCCCCAGTAGCGCCCAGGGGGTGACCAAGCGCGATCGCCCCGCCGTTGACATTGAGCTTGTCAGTATCCAATTCCAGCGTGCGAATCACCACCAGGCTCTGCGAGGCGAATGCCTCATTTAACTCGATCAGATCGAATTCATCAAGCTTCATCCCATAGCGTTCCAACACTCTTGGGACAGCCTTGATCGGACCGATGCCCATGATCTCCGGTGGTACGCCTGCTGCTGTGAAGCCAATGAAACGCATCCACGGTTCTAATCCCAGCTCATCGGCCTTTTCGGCGCTCATGATTACGACAGCAGCCGCACCGTCTGACAACGGCGAGGAGCTTCCGGCCGTGACCGACCCTTTCGGAGAGAAAACCGGTCTCAATTTTGCAAGTCCTTCAACTGTCGTATCGCGCCGGATCAGTTCATCCTGATCGAAGATCACTTTATTTGTCCCGTCAAGCGTTGTTGTCACGACCTCCAGGGGGACGATTTCTTCTTTGAACCTGCCCGCATCCTGCGCTTCAGCAGCCTTCCGGTGGCTATGGAAGGAGAACTCGTCCATGTCTTCACGGCTTACATCGTATTTTTCCACAACGTTTTCCGCGGTCTGTCCCATACTAACGTAAACCTCAGGTATGGTATCTATCAAGCCGGGATGCGGACTGATCCGGAAGCCAGTCATGGGAACCATACTCATACTTTCCACGCCACCGGCGACGATGATGTCAGCTCCGCCGGCAATGATCCGTTCACAGGACTGGGCGATCGTTTGCAGACCCGATGAGCAGAAACGATTGACCGTCATCGCCGGGACCGAAGATGGAAATCCGGCGTGCATGGCAACGGGTCGAGCCACATTCAACCCCTGGCTGCCCTCCGGGAAAGCGCACCCGATCACGACATCATCCGCGATGGACTTGTCCAAATCGCCGGCGCGCTTCCAGGCTTCTCTGATAACCGCCGCGGCCATGTCCTCCGCTCTGTAATTTACCAGTGTTCCCCGGTTCGACCGGCCCACTGCAGTTCTTGCTCCTGAAACAATGACTGCTTCTCTACCCATAGCTCTAACTCCTTCAAGTGTGGCAACCGCTTATGACGGGAGCGAGGCGTTGCGTTGCGATCAGACAGCGGAAGCATTTCACGCTGCTGCCCAACCGTCTCTCCCCATTCACGACGTCGACTGCATAACCTTGATGACCACCTGCTAATTTCTCAGCGGCTTGTTGTGCTCGATCATATGAGCCAATCGATCGAGTGTTTTCGGCTCGTGGCATAACTCGATAAACACCTTTCTTTCCAACTCCAGAATATATTCCTCTGGAACCCACGTTGGATCGGTCAGATCCCCGCCGCAGAGAACCCAGGCCAGCTTGTTGACAATCACAGCATCATGCTCGGTAGCCCATCCGGCTTCTCTCATCCCCCACACAGCGGCTTTCAGTGCAGCTAAAACGTCCCTGCCCGCAGCGTATATACGCTCCACGTTCGGTGGACGATAGCCCTCCGCGATCATGGCCAGAGCGCTTCTCTTAGCCTCTGCCAGGAGATACTCCTTCTTCATAACAATCCGGTCACCCGGCAAGAAGAAACCCATCTCAAAAGCCTCAAAAGCACCCGTCGCGACCTTGGCCATTGCAGTCTGCTCAAATACTTTCTGCATGACAGATATTGGGTCGGCGTTTGGGATGCGCATGACCGGGTTAATAACCCTGCGGATTATCTCCTTCGTACCCGTCCCAGCAGGGATTACTCCCACGCTCATCGTCTCGACGAGACCGATGAATGTTTCCGGGGCAGCAACACGCTTTGAACAGGCCATGCTGAGCTCAGCGCCGCCACCAAGGACCATGCCGTGCGGCGCGGCGATAACCGGCTTAGGGAAGTAACGCATTCTCATCAAGACGGATTGCATGCCCTCAATCATCGCCTCTATCTGATCAAAATCTCCTTGCTGAGCAGCCATCCAGACCAGGAAGATATTCGCTCCCGCCGAGAAGTGCCGCCCTTCATTGCCGATCACGATCGCATCTAGCTCATCTTCCTCGGCGAGATCCATGCTGTGCGCGAGCATGTCAAAGATATCCTGGTCTAACGCATTCGCAGTGCTGTGGAACTCGACCAAGCCCACTCGATCGCCCATGTCAATCAGCGAAGCGGAGGCGTTGCGTTTCAGGATCGCGCCCTTCTTCGCTTTCAAGCCAGCGATGGGCATGATTCGCTTATCCTTTTTGAGCGACTTATACTTCTTCTCTTTCAAGTCGTAGTAACTGACCGGCTCCCCCTTTTTATACTTATAGAAGGATTTGGTCCCATCTTCGACCATTTCCTTGACCCAGGATCCAACTTCGATCTTCAGGTCTTTCATCCGGGCAAGCGTTTCCTTCACGCCCAACGCATCCCAGATCTCGAAAGGCCCAATTTCGCTGGCGAATCCCCACTTCATCGCTAAGTCGATATCAACAAATCGGTCGGCGATCTCCGGCACGCGACGGGAGGCATATCCAAGAGCGAATGCTGTCGTCTCCCAGATATAGCGGGCTAATCGACGTGTCTCCTCGGATGCATCCTCATCGTCGATCTGGGATAGGATCCAGCGGTAACGCTCACCCAGATCTTCGTGCTTTTTACCTTTACTGAAGAATTCGAACCGCGGATTCTGTGGAGCTTTATGCTCCATGGTTTCCGGGTCCAGAATCCAGAATTCCTTCGTCCCGTCTTCCTTGTCAACCCGCTTATAGAAACCCGCCTTGGTTTTGTTGCCCAGCCATTTGCGTTCGATCATCCCCTCTAACATTTTGACCGAGGTTTCGTGCCGCAGGACATCGCGGGTTTCATCGTCAGGGATCAATTCGTACAGATTCGCTCCCACGTGAGCTGCAATGTCATTCCCGATGAGGTCGCGCAGGCGATAAATCGCCGTCTTTGGCCGCCCCACAAGGACGCCCATGATGGTATCGATCTCCTCGATGCTGTATCCGTTGTCCAATGCGTAGGCAACTTCATAGGCGCTCGTGATGGAGAACATCCGGTTGGCGATGAAGTTTGGCGTATCCTTACAGATCACCACACCCTTCCCGAGTATCTCCTCACCGAAGTTAACGACATAATCCAGCACTTCTGGCAGCGTTCCTCCATGAGGAATAACTTCGAGCAGCTTCAGCCAGCGCGGAGGGTTGAAAAAGTGCATCCCTAAGAAGTGCCCCTGGAAACCTTCGCTGCGCCCTTCCGCCAGCGCTTGTATCGGCAAGCCGGAGGTGTTGGTGGCGATGATCGTGTGCTCGGCGCGGATGGCATCCATTCGCTCGAAAAGATCTCGTTTGATGTCGAGATTCTCGACGATGACCTCGACGATTAGATCGACATCTGCGAGCTGGTCGAAGTCGTCATCGAGGTTCCCAAGTGAAATAAGCTGTTTGGAAGTCTCGCTCAGAACGGCAGGTGGGCGGCTCTTTGTAACCGCCTTCCAGCCTGCCTCGACGATCCGGTTGCGGACGGATGCATCGTCGAAAGTTTTTCCCTCTGCTTCTTCCGCAGCGGTGAGTTTAAAGGGTACGATGTCGAGCAGGAGCGTCGGGATTCCCAGGCCTGCAAACAGAGCGGCAATCCCACCTCCCATCGTTCCCGATCCAATTACGGCTGCTTTTCGAATGTGGTATTTCATAGGCTCCCCTCCTAAGCGTGAGTCAAGAATTTATGACTCACATTAAGAGCTACGTTCATCAACGGCATGAACGACACCAGGCGATGACCCGTTGCCAAATCGATCAACTCAACTCGTGTCGTGAGTATTCCAATATCCGTCTTGCGACGATCAAGCGGTTAATTTGTCCAGTCCCCTCATAGAGATCGTTAATTTTTGCATCTCTAAACCACTTTTCCAACAGGTATTCGCGTGAATAACCAAGTGGTCCCATCAACTCGACAGCGCGCTGTGTGATCTTGACGACCACATCCCCGGCCTTCACTTTGCACATCGAGGCTGCAATCGTGTTAGCCTTACGCTCGTCCGCCAACCACATCGCCTTTACAGTGAGTAACCATGTCGATCGCAGCATTACTTCCATATCCACGATCTCACGCTCGATGTTGGTCATTTTGCTGCGAGGAAGACCATAGCGGATTTCCACACCTTGCTCCTGGAGCATCTCTTTCAATAACTCGAGAGTTGCACGCGCTATCCCGAGCGCTGAGGCGGCCACAAGCGGGCGTGTGGCATCGAACGTTGCCATGGCGCCCTTGAAACCCTTCTTGGTCTTCTTCTTTTTAACCACTTCAGGGCTGCCAAGGATGTTGTCAAAGGGGATGCGGCAATCCTGAAGTACGATCGAAACAGTGTCGCTGGAGCGAATTCCAAGCTTGTGCTCCATTTTTGTAACGGTGCAACCGGGTGTTCCGGCTTCAACGACGAAGGGACGCACACCCGCACGACCGGCTTCGGGATCAATCGTCGCCCACATCACAACGAATCCATCTGAGTCTACGAGCGCCTTATTCCCCGCGGTGACGAAGATTTTCTCTCCATTCAGGATCCATTCCTCGCCATCGCGAACCGCCGTCATGCGAACTTCGGCGGGCATCGCCGATCCTGCATGCGGCTCCGTGAGCGCCATCGCATCGAAGACAGGCTTTTCCCCACGGTAACGCGATAGGAATCGCTCCTTCTGCTCGGGCGTTCCTGTCGCGTTTACGGCAGCTCCTCCCAATCCGCCGCCCGGGGTACAAAGCCACATCCCTACATCCCCCCAGGAGAGTATCTCGGACGTGAAAGCCAGGCGCTGGAAACTGATACTTGGTCCTTCTTTCTTTTTCTTCTTCTCAGAATCGGTCAGGGTTCCCCCCCCACCCATCGCTTTCTGCGAGATGTGCATGAACTCAATATAATCCCAGGGGATTTCGTGTTCATGCTCATCAAAGTAACGTGAAACAGGCCGCATCATATTTTCAGCAACGGTTTCCATAATGACAACGGACTGCTCGATCTTCTCCGGCATTTTGAAGCTAATCATGGGCTTTTCTCCCTAACATCTCTCGAATCTTCTAAACCATCGCCATCCC
>DAOWMX010000030.1 GCA_030642885.1 Anaerolineales bacterium
CCCCGGATAAGGTGCGATAGCTTTCCCCTGATCCTGGCTGCGTTTACGTAGAGCCGCTTTGATCCTTTTAGGGCTTCACTGTCTCTAGCCAGCTCACCCGGCGCTCCACGCCTTCTTACGCAGTTTTCACCTGCACTGCGCGCAGGCGCAAGTGTATCCATCCAGTCCAGGTTTTGTGCTCCGGCTTCCTTCCCACATTGGTTCACACCAGTGCAGTTGCCTCACAGTCCCCGCAGCACAGCGGAGTGGGGTCGGCTAGCGGTTCGTCGGATCAACGTCCGCAGAGGACTTTCACCTCCAAGCTATCGCCCATGCCGGGCGTACTAAAAAAACGGGGCGGATCACTCCGCCCCGTCATTACTTACAAGACTCCTGGGTTGTTTAGAAACCTATCCAGATGAAAGGCGCATACAGGATCTGTGGAAAGAAATAATCCATAAACCATATGAATCCGCCGCAAAAGAGAACCAGGACGAAGCATCCCAGGCCCGCCAGAAGCCAAGTCTTTCCCCCTTTCTTCGCCGGCGCCGAGGCTTCATCCGCCGATATTGGCGGCGAGGCTGGTTGAGCTTGCGCGGCTGGTTGGGCAGCCGCCTGGGGAGCTTTCTTCGCGGGTTCTGCAGTTGCAGCTGGTTGCGCAACCGTCGCCGCGGCCTCCGGCGCTGTCGCGTCGAAGGTTAGGGATACAGTTTCTCCTAGAGCAACCAAATCACCCGGGTTCATCACCCGCGGCGCCACCAGCCGTTCACCGTTGACAAAGGTGCCGTTGGTTGAACCAAGGTCCTCTAGGACATACCCTCCGGGGGTGCGGGTGAGTCTGGAATGCTGTCGCGAGACTTCCGCGTCCCCGACAACAACATCGTTTGTCACATCGCGCCCAATGAGCGAGACATCCTTGGTCAGCTCAAAGACTGTTCCAGGGTTCGGTCCAGTGCGGACGATCATGCGGAATTCTGATGATGACATCGCGCCTCCTCATTACGTACGCGATAGTGTACAAGCTGGTTAATGACGAGTCAACTACCTTTTTTATCCTTTCTTATCCAATGGACGCACGCGCAACCGTATTCCCTCTACACCGACGATATCAACCCTCTCACCGTCTGAAATTTCATCATCCTCGTTCTCAAGGAATGCACTCCAGAGTTCTCCCCCAACCTGAACTGTTCCCCCAGGAGAGAGATCCGAGCGTGCTTCGGCAGTGCGCCCCACCAATGACATGGCGCCAACTTCAACCGGTTTAATTTGCGCTCGAATCACAAAGGATAGGATTATCAAAAAGCCAATAGCGATCGCAATGCCAGTGCCAACCACAAGGGGGACAGAAACACGCCAAAAGGACGGCGTTGTAGGTGAATTAAACAGGACCAGAAAGCCGATGACAAACGATACTAAACCCGCCACCGTTAACGCTCCATGTGTGGGGGCTTTGATCTCCAATATAAAGAGCACAAAGGAGGTGAGGACGAAAATCAATCCAAACCAGTTCACCGGCAGAACGCCGAGACCATAGGTTCCCAGAGCCAGGCATACGACCCCGATAAAACCGGCGATCCAACCACCTGGATGAGAGAGCTCGATCAAAATAGCCTGAACCCCGACCGAAAGCAGCAAGAAGACGATGTTTGGATTGGTCAGGACCTGTAGAAATTGCTCAATGTAATTTTGGCGAATCTCCGTGACGCTCGCATTTGCCGTATCCAGTACGCGCTCCCCGTGCGCATCAACTTTCCGGCCGTCCATTTGATCAAGGAGCATCTCAATATCGTCGGCGATGAAATCGATCAAACCAGCAGCAAGCGCCTCTTGAGCGGATACCGCCTTCGCGGAGTCAATCATCGCTTCAGCCAGGTTCATGGCTTCTTCCCCCCGAGGTGCGACCAAGCCCCTTATCGTAGCTTTGAGAATCTCCTTCTCCTTGGCTTCGATCGTATCGCCGAGGTCCTCTCCCTGCATCCCAACTGGGCTCGCGGCCCCGATTGCGGTTTCAGGCGCCATTGCGGCGAGATGCCCGGCGAATGTGATAATCGCGCCCGCACTCCCGGCAATCGCTCCTTGCGGAGCGACGTAAACCACTACCGGGATATGGCTTCCGCGTATCGCTTGCACCATCCGGTTCATGAGATCAATGGACCCACCAGGCGTGTCGATCTGGAAGATGAGCGCCTCGCCGCCTTCCTGTTCCGCCTGCTCAATCCCCCGTTCAAGATACTCTACCATCGTGGGTGTTAGAGGTCCCGTTGCCTCCAATAAATAAACACGATTACCACCCTGTGCATGAGCGCCCAGCGGCATGATGAGCGCTATAAAAAGCAGGGAGATAATCGTGATGACTATCCTTCGAGACACTGTGCACCTCGTAATTTGGATTATATCCTCAAAATAGCTCGATTTTCACAACTTGTCATGGTTACTGTCTGCTTTATAATCTCTCTAGACACAAGAATGCGTTGAAAAGAACTAAACGCTCGTATTAAGGACTAATCATGAAACGCATAGAATGTTCTGAATTCCGCGATGAAGAAGGCGTCATCAGCTTGGAAAGCCGTGTTAGGGGAACTTTTAAGCACGGCACCAAATGGTATGGCGAAATGGAAGCCCAGAATATAGCCTTTGAAAAGTTAGGTAATACACTTGGCCGCGAGCATTTGGCTATCTTTAATTTACCTCTCCCCGGATCAGCGACCACAATTCCGATGCTGCTCCTCAGCCCGCAAGGTGTGCGCGTGATTATACCGAGCCCACTCGTCGGTGTTTATCGAGCGAAGGGAGAGGCCTGGATGAAGTACGGCAGTGGACGATCACGCCGCTTCTCACCTGTCCGCCCGAATCTGCAATCTCGCGTTCTGGTAATGGCGCAGGAGGTTCACGACTACCTGCGGGAAAAGGGTTACGCTCTCCCAGAAGTCGAGGCGATCCTGCTCTTCACCAACCCCAAGACTCATATCGACACCGCCGACCCGAAGGCGCGCATTGTCCAAGCTGACGCCATTGACCATTTCGCTGCAAATGTTAATCAATTTCAAGCCATTATGAACCAGGATGACATCCTTGAGTTAGCCGAAGTTCTGACCAAACCAACCAGACCTAAGCCAGAGCCCATTGCTGAGCCTGTTCCAGAGCTCGAGCCTGAACCTAGACCCGTCGACCCCATCCAACTGCCCGAGGATTCCCACGTCGAATTGGATGCGGCTTTCGATAGGGATGGTTCTGCACTCACCCCGCGGGATGAGCGCTCCTTGAAGCGAAGCCGCTTCCCGTTCTCGCGGCGCCAGCGAATCCTCCTTGGTATTTTGGTGTTCTTCGAAGTGATGATCCTGAGTATCCTCACCATTTTGGTGATTTCCTACAGCTTTTACGGTTAAGTCCACCTACAAAACAGGAGCCTTATTTGCCGCCTCTCCTCTCGATCATCGTGCCCGCCCACAATGAGGAAAATCGACTGCCACAGAGCGTAGAGGCGATCCTCGAATTCGTCCATGCTCAACCCTACGAGTCCGAAATCATCATCGTTGAAAACAGTAGCTCGGACCATACAGCGCAGATCAGCCAGGATTACGCAGCCCGCCATCCAGAGATTCAAGCACTCCAAGAGCCGGTAGCCGGGAAAGGATTGGCTGTCCGTAGGGGTATGCTTGCAGCAAAGGGTGATTTTCGTTTTATCTGCGATGCCGATCTCTCAATGCCAATCGATGAGGTGAACCTCTTTCTCCCGCCCCAGGCCCCTCCCTTCGATGTCGCCATTGCCTCGCGTGAAATTCCCGGTGCAGTTCGTTACGACGAGCCCTATTACCGTCACCTGATCGGGCGGGCTTTTAATCTACTCGTCCGAGTTATCACACTTCCCGGTCTGCAGGATACCCAGTGCGGCTTCAAATGTTTCCGGGCAGAAGCAGCCGAGGAGCTTTTTCCACTGCAGACGATCGCTGGCTGGACATTCGATGTCGAGATCCTTTTCATAGCCAGGAAGCGTAGTATGCAAGTCATCGAGATCCCGATTAACTGGTATTTCAACCCGGGGAGCAGGGTGCGCATCCTGCGCGACTCAGCTACGATGTTCGCAGATCTCTTTCGTATTCGCCTTAACAATTTAAAGGGAGTCTATGCCAAGGAATGACTGCGGGCGAACCCCCGATCTCGTTCTCGAGCTCGCGCTTCACAATGACGGAATACCAATAATCGCCGGTATTGATGAAGCTGGGCGAGGCGCCTGGGCAGGTCCCGTGGTTGCAGCGGCCGTCGTTCTTCCGCTTGAGAGATCCGACCTGAAATGCGAACTAGATGGCGTTCGTGACTCAAAACTTTTAAGCGCACATCAACGCAGCCACTGGGTTGTAAAAATACGGGAAGTCGCATCCACGATCGGCGTCGGCCAGGCGACAGCCGAAGAGGTTGACACGCTTGGTTTGATCGCGGCCACGCGGACTGCGATGACCCGTGCCGTTCATGAACTTGATCCTTCACCGGATCATCTGCTGATCGACCACATCCTGCTGCCAGAGTCCGAACTCCCTCAGACAGCGCTGCCCAAAGGCGACGCGATTGTACTCTCGATTGCAGCCGCATCAATCATCGCAAAAGTGACCCGCGACACGATGATGATTGAGCTTGATGAACGTTATCCGGGCTACGGCTTCCCTCGCCACAAGGGGTATGGCACGAGTGTTCACCGGCAGGCACTGGCAGCCCTTGGGCCGGCGCCCGTCCACCGACGTTCCTTCACACCGATAGCGGCACTCCTCTCCAAAACCGTGGCAGCAACATAGAGATTCACTAGTCTCAATCGCTACCTGTCCGGCGAGACGGATTAAACACAACTCACGACATTCGGCTTTCTTGATGGTTACCCTTCTCATTGATTCAAGAAACCAGAAGGATTACACTACACATAAATACGTTTGGAGCTTAAATCTTGTCCCTTGATGCTTTTTTCTCTCCTCAATCCATAGCCGTCATTGGCGCGTCGACCAATACTTCGAAATTGGGATTTGCCGTCCTCGATAATTTAGTAAACGGCGACTTCCTGAGGGATGGCCGCAAAGTCTACCCGATTAACCCCAAGGCCGACGAAATCCTTGGTCTTCCCGCATTTGCCTTTGTTTCAGATATCCCGGACCCAATCGATCTGGCCGTCATCGTTATTCCCTACCCCCTGGTGCCCGAGGCGATGCGCACTTGCGGCGAGAAAGGAATCCCGGCGGTAATCGTGATCAGCGCCGGTTTCCGTGAGGCGGGCATGGATGGACTCGAGCGGGAGCAAGAGCTTATTGAGATCACCCACGAATACAACATCCGCCTGATCGGTCCGAACTGCCTGGGTGTGATCAACACTGTACTTCCGATGAACGCCTCATTCTCTGCCGGCCTGCCGCCGAAGGGTCCAATGGACTTTATGTCCCAGTCCGGAGCGTTAGGAACTGCAATTCTCGATTGGGCGCAAGCCGGCAGGTTGGGCTTGAATAAATTCGTCTCGTTGGGAAACAAAGCCGATGTTAGCGAGATTGATCTTCTGCGAGCTTGGGCGAAAGATCCAACATCGAAGGTCATCCTTTCCTACATGGAGGGGCTGCCCGATGGGCAAGAATTCATCAGCGTGGCGCGCGAGGTTTCGAAGATCAAACCGATCGTGGCGCTGAAATCCGGCGTTACCCAAGCCGGCTCCCGCGCTGTGAGTTCTCACACGGGCTCGCTGGCAGGGTCGGAACAAGCATACGAAGCCGCATTCCGACAATCGGGCGTTCTTCGGGCTCATTCCCTGCAGGACTTATTCGACATGGCCCGGGCATTTGGCTATCTTAGCCCCCTTCAAGGCGATCATATTGCCATCGTGACTAACGCGGGCGGTCCTGGCATCCTGGCAACGGACGCGCTGGAACAAGCCGGATTAAAACTCGCCAGGTTTAAACCAGAATGCATAAGGGCGCTCGAACAGTTTCTGCCCGACGCGGCCAGCGCAGCCAATCCCATTGACGTTCTGGGAGATGCGCGCGCCGACCGCTACCGCTTTGCCCTTGAGCAGGTCATTGAGAGCCCATCGGTCGACGGCATACTCGTCATCCTTACCCCGCAAGCCATGACCGAGATCGTAGAAACCGCCGAGGTAATCGCCGAAATCAGTGAGAAAGTCGACATCCCCATTTTGGCTTCCTTCATGGGTGAAGCTCGTGTCGAGGCCGGTATTGAAACCATGTCAAAACACAATGTTCCCAACTTCGCTTTCCCAGAGCGCGCGGCGATGGTGCTTCAGGCGATGAGTCATTATCGGGAATACCGCGCAAGACCTTTGCCCAGTTTCGAGAGTTTCGATGTCGATCATAAGGCTGTGCGTAAGACGATTGACCGTGTCCTCGATGAGGGTAGGCTTTCAATCGGGGATGCGGAAGCGAAGTCGATCCTCACTGCCTATGGGCTTCAAGCGCCCCCTTCTGAGATCGCGGAAACAGCCGAAAAGGCGGTCGAGATCGCGGCGGATATGGGCTATCCCGTCGTTTTGAAAATTGCCTCGCCTGATATTCTGCATAAAACCGATGTGGGCGGCGTAAAAGTTGGCCTTCAGAATCCAACGGATGTGCGTGACGCTTTCGACTTGATCACATATCGGTCGCAGCGCTATCTCCCGGAAGCACATCTATGGGGGTGTCAGGTTCAAAAGATGGTGCCCTCCGGATTAGAAATCCTCATCGGTATGAATCGCGATCCCCAATTCGGCCCTCTAGTTACATTCGGTCTTGGTGGTATTTATGTAGAGGCGCTTAAGGACGCTTCCTTCCGAATCGCACCTTTCTCTCGCGATGAAGCTGCACAGATGCTCACCGAGATCCGCACTAAAGCCCTGCTTGACGGCGTCCGCGGCGAGCCTCCTGTTGATAAGGAAACATTGATCGACGCGCTGCTCCGAATCGGCCAACTCGTCCTGGACTTCCCCGAGATCGCCGAACTCGATATCAACCCCTTTATTGTGTATGAAGAAGGCCGCGGAGGGGTTGCGCTCGATATGCGCCTGATCCTTCTTAAGTCTGAAAGTAACTCTTCCCCCGAGCAAGTGGACACCCCAGGGAGTTTCAAATGAAATGTTTGTATATCACTTCCGTCGAGCCACACTCTGGCAAAACTGCCGTCTGTCTCGCTCTTGGACAAATGATGCAATCTGATGGGTACAAGGTGGGGTACATGAAGCCTGTGAGCACTCAGCCTTGGCGTACTCCCGATGGTAAATTGGCAGACGAAGACGCCGTCTTCGTGCACAGCTCATTGGGATTGGATAGCGATCCTTTAAAAGCTTCGACCATTATCATCACTGCATCAACGCTGCGAGAGCGCCTCAAGAATCTCAGCGAGCATAATCTCGTGGGCGATATCCACGAAGCTGTAAAAACTGCGGGGGAAGGGAAAGATGTCTTGCTCCTCGAGGGCGGTGCCAGTCTACGCGAGGGCTATGCCATGGGACTTTCAAACATATCCGTCGCGGAAGAACTCGGCGCTCCGGCGCTGGTGATCGTTCCCTTTAGGGGTGATATGCGCCTCATAGACGATGTCCTCGCCACACGTTTTCGCCTGGGCGAGCAGCTTCTTGGTGTGCTAATAAACCACGTCCCTGAGAGTAACCGTTCATTTGTCGATGAATATGCTCTCCCGTATCTCCAGGCGAAGGGCATCTTCGTTGTTGGAGTCCTGCCGATCGTACCCCGACTCTCGGCACTCAGTGTTGGAGAACTCGTAGAATTGCTCTCCGCTGAAGTGCTTACAGAAGGTCTGGATCCAGATGCACTAGCGGAGACAATCACTGTCGGCGCGATGACGGCCGATGCTGCGCTCTCCCGCTTCCGCCGCTACAAGAATAAAGCCGTCATCACCGGCGGAGACCGGACGGATATTCAACTCGCTGCGCTTGAAACATCAACCGTCGTCCTCATTCTTACCGGCAATCTACGGCCCAGCCCGCTGATCATCCAACAGGCAGAGAGTCTTGGTGTTCCCATCCTGTTGGTTAAAGAAAACACCATGGAGACAATCGAGATCATTGAGAGGTCCATTGGGAAGACTCGCCTGGGACAGCCGGAGAAAATGGAGACCTTCTTAAACCTGCTCGCAGAAAACGCCGATGTCGCCAGCATCTATAAAGAACTTGGGCTTAAATGAATCTCAGATCATGGGATCTACAACGGCCTAAACCGGTTGTTGCGCTGACGCAAAACTGAAAATTGGTGGACATGATAAGGGGCTGCCCTGACGTAACTTTTGGGACAGCCCTCTTCAATTTTAGGCGGACGATTTACTTTTTCGATGGTTTGCTTTCAATGTCTACACGAGCGACGCAAGCTCAACCTCAAGCCTTGCGATATCTGTCCGTATGTCCGCTGCCATTTCAGCTAACAGATTTCTCCCGTTCCTCTCGGCGATGCTGACCTCGAGCATCAACCGAACGGTATGAGAGTTGATTAATTCCTGCAGTTGTCTATCTAAAGCCAAGATTACGCGATCGAGACGTACGATCTCGGCCTTTAGATCGACCAGTATTTGCTCTCGCGTTTTGTCCGCGGGTACCTCAGGGCGATCTGGTTCCTGTGCCAGCTTTTTCATTACCGCTAGGTTTTGCGCAGCGTATGCATCGTTGACCTGTGCCATCACCTTCTCCCGCCGGCGTTTTTCTTCGGGGTCGGTGACCAAATCCGGATGAAAGCGTTTGGCAAGGGTGCGGAAAAGCTGCTTGAGTTCCGCCTTCGTTTCATCGGACACCGGCGCTGGCGGTTCGGGTTCGGACGGCTTCTCACGCGGCGCCCAGGTCCGGCGAAATTGCTCAACGACATCGACGTTAAAATCGGGGGAGTCCTCGCGATCTCCCCACTGCGCCCGATGAGCGGCGCGCAGGCGAGCTTGATCTACTTCCGCTTCCAACGAAATCAAACGCAGTTGGAATGATCCAACCTGGGCCTCATACGTACGTTCGAAACGATCTAAATCCGCTTGCATGTCGGAGAGTTCGAACTGAAGTTGAGCAACCCTCTCCTGCCTCTCGGCTACATCTGCTTTAAGGCCGCGTAGATCGGTGTCGCCCGCTCGATCAAGCGCTTGTTTGAGTGATCGCCTATTTCGCTTCTGGAACATTAACTGCCTCGCCAGCTATGCTCACCGCTGCCTGCCAAACCTAAAACGCTGTTTACACGTCAGACAGCCTTTCCAAGGATAATTATGCCCTATTTAAACACCATTAACCGCGTTGTGATAATTTTACTAAGCCCCAACACTTTCGAAAAAAGGAAGGTCATCAGGACATTCGTTTTCACTTATGGCATTGGATTGTGTTTCAAGGTGCGTTATCGCAAGGACCGCGGCGTTCGGCGGGACATGCGTGAGGCATAATATCCCAACGCTCCTGCAGAGAGGAGCAAAACCACACCAAGAATACCCAAAACTGTCGATCGACCCCCGTCATCCGCAGTGAGCGAGCCGCCAATTGAGGAACTTGGTTGCGCTCCAAATTGGAGATACTTGATATCTCCTGGTTTTAAAGTTACAGGCACATTCAACCCCGTCGTCGGGTTGTACTCTGGAGGGACCGCTGCGCTGACGTTGTAATCACCGTTTGATAATTCCGGAAAACAATGGCCGACCAGATCTTCGTCATCGCTCAGATCCTCCGTTGTAACTTCGCCGGCTACAATGCCATTGACATCAACAATGCTAATCTGTCCACCCGCGATGGGCAATTCCCCCTCATCTAGGCGCCCATTGCCGTTCTCATCCATGAAGAGCAGTATACAAATTTCGGCGGTTCCAACGACCGGCGTCGGCGTCAAGAGTTCCTGTGTTGGCGTCGCCTGGGCGTCGCCGGGCGCAGCAGTCGCAAGCGCCGGTCCTCCTACGCCCAATTCGAGTTCCATCCCTTCAGTTATGTAATCTCCCGGTTGTATACCATTCATCGCCATGAGTTCTTCAAGTGTGATGCTGGCAATAGCGGCAATACGCCAAAGCGAGTCTCCCAACTTGACTATATAAATGATCTTGCCATCCTGGCGCGGCGTGGGGGTGAGAAAAGGTGTGGGTTGGAGAACAGGTTTGGGACTGACCTCGGCGCGAACCGCTGCCCTCGGAAAAGCCATCCACAGGAGGCCCGCCAAGATACTCGCAAAAAGAAGGATGTGTTTTAACCGTCGTGTTATCACTTTATAGACCCTATGCTTCGATTATAGCCCTTTCGGGGTTCAACGAACAATAGTGATCGAGATTTGCACTCCAGTCCTTTGAAGGCGCCGTCTGCGAGCCCTGCGTCGCAATCGACGCCATGCTATACTGCCTCCGAGGTGGGGAATGCCGCTTGATATCGTTATCGGATCGCAATGGGGGGATGAGGGCAAGGGCCGTATTATCGACTTGCTCGCAGGGGATGCGGATATCGTCGCCCGCTTTAATGGCGGGGACAACGCCGGACATTCCGTTACGGTTGCCGATCAACTCTTTAAACTCCACCTGATCCCCTCGGGAATCATCCAACCCCATACGATTTGTGTAATGGGAGCAGGAATGGTTGTGAACCCTCAGATTCTTCTCGATGAGGTTGATCAACTCACCCAACTCGGCATCGATGTCTCTCCCCAGCGTTTAAAACTCTCTTATGCAGCCCACCTGATCACACCCGCACATTTAGCTCTCGACGGCGCCGAGGAAAGCGAGAAAGGGCAGGGGCTGCTGGGCACAACCCGTCGCGGCATCGGGCCAACGTATGCAGACAAGGCTACGCGAATCGGTTTGCGCGCCGAAGATCTACTCAACGAAGATTTACTGCACCAGAAACTCGATAGGATTCTGGACCATGCCAATAGATTGCTAGAGCATGTCTATAACAAGGAGCCTCTCGACAAGGAGCAGATTCAGAATGGATTCCTTACCTATGCTGATCGATTGCGGCCCTACATTACCAATGTGGGTTCGCTTGTGCATAACAAACTTGATGTCCATGGAACCGTTCTCGCGGAGGGAGCCCAGGGCACCCTGCTCGACCTGGATCACGGAACGTACCCTTTCGTGACCAGTTCTCACCCTACCGCCCCCGGCGCGCTACTCGGCCTCGGAATCGGTCCGCAACATATCCGTCGGATCATCGGCATCACGAAATCATTTCAGACCCGCGTTGGCGAAGGGCCATTTCCAACAGAGGCGTCAGGTGATACGGCTGCACGATTGCGGGGCACCGGTGAACATCCATGGGATGAGTTCGGAACGACGACGGGTCGCCCCCGGCGCTGTGGATGGCTGGACGCTGTGCTGCTCCGCTATACCGCTCGTATCAACGGCTTCACGGAAATCGCGCTCACCAAACTCGACATCCTCTCCAACATTGACCCGTTACATATCTGTGTGTCCTATAAAAGAGGGGAGCAACAATTCAAGGACCTCCCTCAGGGGCCAGCAGATCTCTCCCCGTTCAGCCCAGTCTTGGAACCCCTCCCCGGCTGGAAAAATGACATCACTCAGGCCAGATCATGGAATGATCTTCCCTCTCCAGCGCGGTCATACATCGAGCGAGTTGAAACCCTCACCGGGTTAAGTGTTCGCCTCATCTCGGTTGGCCCCGAGCGCGATCAGATCATCGACAGATCGCTGTCGGAGTAGAAACATATAAAGGCTCTCCTCCAAATTGTGTGGGCAACCAATCGGATTGATGCTACCCATCCCCAAACCAATATTAAATCGTAGGGGCAGATCCGTTTGTCGATCTGTCGCCTTCAAGCAATCGACTCCTACAACCTCCCGCAGGATAGAAAAACCTGCGGGAGGTTTAAGATCTGCGACCGGAAGCAGAGCTTCCGCACTCCACATACAACCAACAACTCCTCACCAGCGTGGGAAGGACCACGATTTACATCCCATGAACGCTGCTAAGTGTTCCTTAGAGACGTCCCGTTGAAACGCCAAGCCGGATCGATCGTTGTCGGGGGGTATAGGGGGAAGAAAAAAGCGTTTCATCACATCTACGGGTTCCAGCATATGAGAAAGGGCCATCTTCGAAGGCCCACTTTCGAGCTTACCATGTACAAATTCCACCTTCGGTTATAATCCTCGCCATGCGTAGAAACCGCCGTAGACTCTTCTTGTGGGCGCTTTTACCCTTGGTTTCCATCATCACCCTGGGCATAATCGCTTACCAGCTGCCCGTCGTCCAGGAGAAAGTCGCCTGGCGTATCTCGGCGCTGCAGGCGCGCATTAAATATGCGATCTCGCCGCCAGAAGAAGCGGTCTTCACCCCAAACCCCACCGTAGTCGCCATGGTTCAGAGCACACTCGAGTCCTTCACGCCGACGGTGACGGTCACGCCAAACGCTGCCCCGACGGCGACCGCGACGCTCACCTCAACGCCGAGCCCTGTTCCAACAACAATCCCCGGAAGCGTGCATCTCACCGGCGTCCGCCACGAATACCAGAAGTGGAACAACTGCGGCCCGGCCAACCTCTCTATGGCGCTTTCCTTCTGGGGCTGGGATGGCGATCAACGACCCATTGCAGAATTTGTCAAACCCAATCCGCGCGACAAGAATGTCATGCCGTATGAGATGGCGAACTTCGTCGAGGATGAAACGGGGCTAAAGGTGATCACCCGGGTTGGTGGAGATATCGAACTGCTTAAGAAATTCATCGCCGCCGGCTTTCCTGTGCTTGTCGAGAAAGGGTTTGAAGGACCGGGCTTCGATGGCTGGATGGGGCATTATGAGGTCCTCACCGGCTATGATGATGAGAAACGGCTTTTCACTGCCCAAGATTCCTACATCATGTCCGATCTTCCCGTCGACTACGACAAACTCGAGCTCTATTGGCGTCATTTTAATAACACC
>DAOWMX010000187.1 GCA_030642885.1 Anaerolineales bacterium
CCAACTACTGCAAAACAACACGTGATCACCAGCAGGAAAATGAGGATCGGTGCTACGAAGGCTGTCAGTAATCCTAACGCCCCAGCGAGCACAGGTTGGGATACGACAGTATCAGCAACCAATTGCGTGCGCTTGGGCAGGAACATCACAACTAATACAGCCAACGCTGCCAGCATCAGGCTCGTGAATAGATAGGCGAGGATATTCCCGACGAATGAATAGCGGTAGGATGGAAATCTCATGAATTGGTTGCTTTCCCAGTCGGCGAAACGAATATCCGTTGGGAAATTAAGGGCTTCGCCGTCGATAAAATCTCCCTCTATCTGAGCGGTGCCGCGGTTCACACTGGCACCGAACGTGACGAGATCCCCCCCAACGACTGCGCCCGAACCCAGGTTGGCATTTCCTCCAACGATCGCCAGATCACCTTCGATCTCACCTGCTGCGAAGATATCTCCACCGACTAGAAAGACAGTCCCCGTGACGAGTGATCCTTCCTCGAGCGTGGCCGACCCCCCGATGACGGCTAGATCCCCATCGAGAACTTCCCCACTCTCGAGGACAAAATTGGTCCCGAATACCACCCGTCCATCCTCAAAACCACCCGCAAAAGCGGTGACGGGGATTGCCAAGGCGATGAAGACGACCACAAGGCTTGTAAACATAATACGTTTCATATCACTTACTCCTTTCGTAAAGTATTAAAACCGAATCGGTATATTGAAAACATCCAGATTACCGCGAGACCACTGGTCGCGGCGGCGATAGCGAGCAGCAGACCCGCCGGTAGGCTTTGTGTGATTCCTTCTAGCAGGACCAGGACGAAATCACCCAGGATTGTGAGCAGCCCACCGAGCAACACCAGGCCATTGATAGACTTCAACAAGAGGCTGATCACTGAGGGAATGAAGGTCAACAATTCAAGACCAAAAAAACCCGTTACGATGATCAAGCTAATCAAGATCGCCAGGATCACAGCTAATGTGAGCCGCTCTTGCTTTCGCCGCTTGTAAACGACGAGCCGCTCACGGAAACGCTCCGTAAAACCCGCCGCTGGCTCCATCTTCGGCGCTGAAATCAAATTCCCTTCCAGGTCTCTCCAGGATGTAGCTAGTACATTGCAATGCTCACACTCCCGTAAGTGGGCTTCAAGGGCAATCCGTTCCTCATGCCCCAGATGATCTATGTCAAACAACAGCGCTTCAAATTGCGGATGCTTCATCTTGCCTGCCTCCATTTACGAACGCCTTGTTCTGAACATTCCACCGGTCGGCCATCTCTCGACGTGTTCGGTGTAAGCGACTCTTCACTGCTGATATCGAAAGCGACAAGCTCTCCGCAATCTCCTCGTAGGAAAAGTCGTACCAGTAACGCAAAATCATAGCCGCTCGGTCCTTTTCCCCAATCCCGTCAAGCATGATTCGGATTTCCTCTGCGTTTTCTAGCTGCAGGTAATTTGCCTCAGCACCGGGCGTTGATGTCCCTCTTTCTCTCCTGGGGAGAAGATCATCCAGGGAAACCAACTTCAGCCTCCTGCGCCTCAAGCAGTCGATACAATAGTGTGATGCGATCGACAGCAGCCAAGTAACAAACTTCCTTTCAGGGTCATAGCGGTTGAGGTTTCGGTAGGCTCGCAGGAATGATTCCTGGGCCGCATCCTCTGCCTCTTCTTTATTTCCCAGCATGCGGTAGCACAGATTGTATACTGGGACCTGGTAGCTTTCGACAATCTGGGCAAAAGCATCATCATCGCCCTGAGTAGCTCGTTCGATCCATAGGCCTTCTTCGTTGCTTCGTTGATATTCCGCCATGCCTACCTGTCTTAGATCAGTACTCTACCCTACTATACGCAATAAAGTTGGCAAAGTTTCATTTTTCTAGAAACTGACTCTGGCATTCTTGCTCAGATATATCTTGGTTTCACTTGCACGAAGAATGGATGGATCCAGCCTACAATCATCTGGTTTCAAGCAGCGCAAGAATAGCTCGCTCTTCAATGTATCAATAATCTTTAAAGTTTCCGATCTATTCGTCTAACCTGGGCTGCCTTCAGGGAAGAACTGCGTCTGGTAGAGATCTGCGTATATCCCATCTTGCCTAAGTAAATCTTCGTGTCCACCACTCTCCACTAATCTACCCTTATCCATGACCAGGATCAAATCAGCATTGATCACCGTACTTAAACGGTGTGCGATGACAAGTGATGTCCTCCCCTTCCGCACCTCTTGCATGGCATCCTTGATGAGCGCCTCCGACAGGGAATCTAAGTGACTCGTCGCCTCATCGAGGATCAAGATTTTAGGGTCCTTGAGCAAAACACGGGCGATTGCAACCCGCTGCTTCTCGCCTCCAGAAAGACGGTACCCGCGCTCGCCAACAACTGTGTCATACCCCTCGGGCAAGGAATCGATGAAATCGTGAATATTCGCTGCCTGGCAGGCTAAATCAAACTCATCCTGTGTAGCGTCGGTCTTCGCGTAGCGCAAGTTCTCTCGAATTGTTGTGTGAAAGAGGAAGGTCTCCTGTGTCACCATGCCGATGTGTTTTGCAATGGTGTCCAAAGAAAGATCGCGTAAATCATAACCATCGAGCATTATTCGACCGCTCGTGGGATCAAATAGACGCGGCAGAAGGTACGTAACCGTGGTTTTACCAGCTCCACTCGGACCTACAAGCGCTGCCATCGACCCCGGTTTGATTTCGAAACTCACGTCCTGCACTGCCCAGCGTGTTTCCCGCGGTTCCTGCTTGCCTTTCTCATCACTTGGTTCACTTTTAACCTTCGGGGGGATATACGTCGTTTGGCTGCGTCTGGCAAAACGGAATTGTTCTTCCAGCCCAACAGGCGCGCCGTCCTGCTGCTCATAACTAAAGCATACTTCATCAAAGCATACGTTTCCCTGCGGATCAACGAGATCGATCGCATCAGGAGATTCGCGGATCTCTATCGGGAGATCGAGGACTTCAAATACGCGCTCAAAGCTCACCATAGATGTGGCCAGGTCCACGCGCGCGTTTGTCATCGCAGTCAGTGGTCCGTACAGTCGTCCAAGATATGTGGAGAAGGCGACGATCGTACCAATGGTGAATGCCCCTTGGAGCACAAGGTGACCACCAACCAAGAACACAAGCGCGCTGCCAATTGCACTTGCCAGACCTAAGGATAGGTAGAACCAGCGCCCGATTACCGCTTGGCGAACACCGATATCCCGGACCTCTAACGCATGGTCTCGAAATCTATCAACTTCCGATTGGTAGCGGCCAAAGATCTTCACCAGAATCGCACCGCTGATGTTAAGAGTCTCGTTCATCATCGCGTTCATTCTGGCGTTGATTTCCATCGAGCGGCGGGCGATGCCACGCAGGACGGTACCCACCCGGCGCGCGGGTATGACGAATAATGGCAAGATCGCGACCCCCAATAGAGTCAAACGCCACTCCATTGAAAACATGATGATGAGTGTTGTCACGATTGCGAAGGTGTTGCTCAGCAGTGTAACCAGCGTTCCCGTCACCGCCCGCTGCGCACCGATGACGTCGTTGTTCAATCGGGACATCATCTCGCCGACTTGTGTGTTTGTGTAGAAGCGCAAGCCCATTCGCTGCAGGTGAGCGTAGAGCGCGCTACGCAAGTCAAAGATGATCCCTTCCCCAACGAAGGAGCTCATATAGCGTTGGGCAACTCCTAACAAACCGTTAATCAGGGGGACAGCAACCATACCCAGCGCGAGCCAATTCAACCGCGCTGTGTCCCGGGCTGGTATTGCGTAATCGATAAAATCTCGTATGAGTAATGGTGGAATCAGGCTGATTAAGGAGATACCAATCATCGTGATCAGCACGACGACCAACTTTAACCAGTAAGGACGCGCATATGTCGCCACCCTGCGCAGCAGATGCCAGGATAATTGGGGCTGTTCTTGCTCATCGTACCTGATAAACGCGCCCCAGCTTCCGCCATGAAATCCCATAAAATACTCGCTTTCAGTCTGTTTTATTCGTACTGAGGATTATACTCCGCTCACCTATCCAACATGTGCAGTCGTTGATTGCCGGCGCAGCGAGGTCTATCTAATTTGCGAATATTCTACTGGGGTGTGCGCGGTGATCGTTCTGACAGAAGAGAGACGTTGCATGCAACGTCTCTACCATCGTCACAATGCCTTCAATCTCCCCTCGAAACGGTTTCCCTGCGTAGAGACCAGGGCGTCTCTACCATCATCCACAATGCTAGTTGAGAGGCAAGAGAGACATAAACTCGATTCAGGATCCGAACGGATGACCGGCGTTGAGGGCGGCAATACGGTTAAGGTAACAAGATTGAAGGATGTACTTCAAATCTCCTTCAGCATATACGTCTCGCCAAGGGAATATCCCAGCTTGCGGTAGTAGCCGCGGGTTCCAAGGGCAGCGATCACCGCGAGCCTTTGATACCTGGCCTTAACAGCGATGGTTTCTGCTTCCTTCATAAGATCCGAACCCACGCCAGCGTGCTGGGCTGCACCATCCATCGTCGTGCCCAACTCCAGTGACTGCCCGTACACGTGCACTTCACGAACTATCGCTGCACCCACCAGATCGTCCAGTTCTGTGTCCGGCGACCCAGGTTCAGGAAGGGAGAGGCGTAGATAGCCGGCTAGCTCATCATCTGCTGTTGAAAATGAGAGAAAATGCTCCTGCGCGCCACCCGCCTGGTAGGTCAATTGAGAAAACTCAAGGCTTGCAGGATCGATTTCCCTGCCCCGCACTTCGCGGCAGCGGATACATGAACAATGAGATTCGCGTCTCTTCAACTCCTGCTGGACATCCTGGCGCAGACTGGTTCGTTTATTCCCGGCGACAATATGCGTCGAGGGGATGTCGCGAATGATGCGATTGACGCGGCAGTAGCG
>DAOWMX010000167.1 GCA_030642885.1 Anaerolineales bacterium
CTTCCCAAGCCGGCTTCAGCTCTTTCAGAATCTCATCCCCTCGTTGTGCCCAGGGACATTCTGATGACCAAAAATTAAGCACAAGCACCTGCCCTTGAGCACCTGTTAAGCGGTGCGGAACACCCTTGAGATCAAGCAGTTCGAAGTCAGGCGCAGGATGATTAATCTGAATCAAGGAATCCATCTTGGTAAAAAACCTCCTTCAACAAGAGGTCTCATTGTCGGCTCGCTGATATCCAGCCAGACGATTTCCGCCAACTGTGAGAAATCAGAAGCACTTCGACGCATAAAAACAAGCCTTTTCGAATCCGGGCTCCAGGCAATGGAGGTGTGCAGTTTTGTGGAGTCATCGGTAAGTGGATGGGCTTCTGAACCGTCCGCACGCATCAACCAGATCTGGCGGCCGGGCGCCCAACGCAAAGGATCAAGATAACGTCGCGTGAAAGCGATCCAATTTCCATCGGGGCTGTAGGCCGGAGAGGCATCCTCAACCATCAATTCTTCCCCCGGGGATATATCCTCAATCAAACCCGAAATGGCTTCTACACGATACAGGTGGCTGTAAAACAGCGGCTCCCCTTCTGTTCTCCCCTCAGTATGCTCAAAATCACCCGGAGCATCTTCGGGGAAGACGATCTCTGGATAGACCATATCGATCCCATCCGGAGACCACGCCCCTGCGACCCCCAGACTGCTCGGCAGATAGCTAAAAGGCGAAGTCGTCTGGTTTCCATCGATGTCAACCAACGCAATCGCTTGTAGGCTGGCGTCATAATAGGTGAGCCAGCCAGTTGGAGACCATCCGGGATTGCCGGTGATATGTTCTTCGGGGCCCATCGGTGTTGGCTCAGCTTCACCATTTACAGGTACGATCCAGACGCGACTCCGGGCCATGACCGCCACACCTCCAACCCCGACTGACAGTGACTCCTGTTCATACGCCAGCCAGACCCCATCGGGCGAGATGTTCGGCGCCTTGCAGCGCACCTCCGGTTCACACCCCAGGATCAGGCGATCCTCCCCGCTGAGGAGGTCGTAGAGCCTGAGGTCGTTGCCGCGATCATCCCGTACAGTTACATACACGATCTGAACCCCATTCGCGCTCAGATTGTAGTCAAGAACGGGCGCAGCAGTCTCGGTGAGTTGTTGAGGTTCCTCATCCTCTGCTATCGAAAGAGTGTACAGTTCCGCTCGTTCACTCGCCGGCCAAAGATAGACCACACGCGGCTCCCCGACCTGGAAGGACCATGTTTCCCCGAACAGAAGCGGTAGGAAGCGATCCGAGCGAGCCCCGGCGCTAAGCGTTATCGTCACCGTCTCGCCTGACGGCCAGGGCTCCTGTGGTGAAAAGGAAATCTGATTCCCTCGCCGAATGACCTCACCCAAACGCTCTGGTTGAATCTGCAGATGGGACTGCACCGATTGTGAGTCCATAGAATGATTGAAGAGAATTCGAACCGGCGCAGTGGAGGGAACTTCAGTCGCATTCTTGCCGGGTTCCACGGCGATCACTTTTGGGGAAGCCAATACGCCCACCAAGACGACACCCAGTACAAACCCGAGTACACCAAAGCCCCATAGGGGAAATCGTCGCCGTTGCTCCTTTAACATGTCGGCATTATACCTGTGGTCAGCCAGCAATTACCCGTTTTGTGGATAGACCACATCCAACTTATCAAAATCATTGTGATTCCGAGTCATTGGATATATATTCGAGTCAACATAAACCCGAATAATTAGGCTACAATTGTAGTTGTTGCCGTGACCGGACATCAATACAGGGTACCCCTTTGAATCGAAATAATAAGCTGTGGGGATTTTTCACTAGCCTTGTTCTCATCATCACCTTGGTGATCGCCTTACTGCCCACTGGGATTGCCTTCGCTCAGTCTCCTTGGGCAGATGCCTTCGACAGTTATGCAAATGGCAGCGCGATCCATGGTCAAGGAGGGTGGAAAGGATGGGACAACGCTCCAGGAGTGACGGGAACTGTATCCAACGCGTTCTCGCTCAGCGTACCTCACTCTTTGGAAATCGATTCCACTGATGATGTGGTCCATGAGTACTCCGGACACACTTCCGGGCAATGGGTCTACACTGCTTGGCAGTATATCCCTGCAGGATTCGCCGGACGCTCCTATTTCATATTATTAAACACGTATAACGATGGCGGAGCGAAGAACTGGTCGTCTCAAATCCGGTTCGATAGACCCTCTAACCTGGTCCTCTCGGACTTCGATGGGAACACGCTTCCGCTCATCCGCGGCAGGTGGGTTGAGATACGAGTAGAGATCGATCTCGATGCGGATCAACAGCGATTTTATTATGACGGGAATGTTCTAGTAACAAAAAGCTGGAGGAATGGCGTCAGTGGTGGAGGGCTGCAGAACATCGCCGCCGTAGATCTCTACGGCAATAACGCTTCGCCCATCTACTATGACAACTTGTCGTTACTCAGCGGTTCCTCTACAGCACTTGTCTCCTCTTCAAATCCATCTGAACGAGGCCTCAACGTCACCTTCACCGCCACAGTGCAATCCGCGTCAAATTTCATTGGCATACCCACGGGTACCGTCACCTTCAGGGAAGGCGCAACGGTCCTGGCAAGCCAGCCTCTCGACGGTGCTGGCCAGGCTACGTTAACAACCAATGCTCTATCACTCGGGATTCACACAATCACTGCCGATTACGGCGGTGATTCGAGTTTCTACCAAAGCAGCGGGAATCTGAACCAAAGCATCGTCGATACCCTTCCGCCGCAAGTTAGTTGGGTCCGAACAATCCCTGATTGCGGGGGGAATCTCGTTAATGGTCAAACGACAGGCACGAGAATCCGTCAGTTCACCGTAACCTTCAATGAGGAGGTACAGGACCCGCCAGGAAATACCGGGGTTGACGACGTTACCAACCCTGCCAATTACAGCCTGGTTCTGGATCCGGTAGGAGCAGCCACCCCCTTCAGCATCGATAGCGTGCTATACAATGCTGGAACATTGACGGCAACGGTGAGCATCAACGGAGGAACGCCACTGACTGATGGGGCCTATCGATTTGTCGTGAACGGCTCTACATCCATCAGAGATCTATCTGGGCTTCCACTCGACGGGAATGGAAACGGAATCGGTGGTGACGATTACATATTAAACTTCTTCATCACAACACTTACTCTCCCTCCAACTGGTTTCGCACCCGACCGGTACACCACATTGCCACCGCAGACAGCGGAAAACACCTATAAGCGCTACGGGGGTTTGGAACTGGAGGTTCCCCGTCTGGGTGTGCATGTGCCTGTCGCTGGCATCCCTTTAGGACCCCAGGGTTGGGATATTACTTGGTTAGGTAATAAAGCGGGGTACCTCGAGGGTACGGCTTATCCATCGTGGCCTGGAAACACAGTGCTCACCGCTCATGTCTATCTCGCCAGCGGCAATCCTGGCCCATTCGTCGATCTTCACACGCTCAAGTATGGGGAGAGAGTTGTCCTTCACATCGGGGGCATGCGCTACATCTACGAGGTCCGTTCTAACGAGCAGGTACTGCCGGATGACATTTCTGTCCTTCAGCATGAAACCTTCGACTGGCTGACACTATTGACCTGCCGGGGATTTTCCGAAGCGGATAACACATACCGATGGCGTCAGACTGTTCGGGCGGTTTTAGTCCACGTCGAACCAAAATAATCAAAGCAATACTTAGGGTCTATGCTATTAACTAACCGTTGAGCCCGGCGCGGGGTCGCCAGTCTCGCCTATTTCGATCCACTGGATTTCCGATTAGCTTCGGGTTAGCGTTAGATCCTTCCCCATATTTCGACCACCGACACTTCAAACTTATAGGTTCATTAAGCTCTTAGCTTGATCTTCAGTTCCTCAATCGCATCCACGGGCGTGGGATCGACGCCGTAGGCCATCGCCAGGTAATAAGATGTGTAGTCTCCAAAGTGCAGCGCCGTCCACTGCTGTGCCAGTCTTGTGTCCCCGCGAGCTTCAATGACGTCCGTGCCGAAGCCCTCCACCATCAGGATTTCGCGTGTGACCTGCGATCGCAGGGCATTTCGCTCGTTCACCTGCGATCCCTTCAGGAAGACAACCATCGTGTTTGGAATAAGCGACTCAGGATGCATTACGCCGGCAACCATATTGTGATCTGCCTCTGGAAGCGCCTCAAACCCAGCCACCGCTTTCGCCAGCTCGCCGATCTGGGTCCGCCAGCGGCGCGCGACCGGCGCTAGAAACTCCGCCCCAATGATCGTCGGCCAGCGTCCTACAAACTGCCCGGCCATCCGTTTCGCAGGATTCCCAACGACAGGCGACTGCGCACGAAGCTCTTCCTGCTGAGAACGCATCCCTCTTACCGCAACAGATAATTCTTCTTCTGGGTCGGGGATCAAACCCAGGCGCGTCATCAGCGCCAATAACAAGCCGAAGGAGTGGCCCACTGCGGCGCGCGGTTGGCCCACATGGTCGAAATGCCATAGGGGAACGCCGTTCGAATTCGCCTGCTTCGTGAGCTCGCCGCCGGTGGTTATCGCCAACAATTGCGTCTCAGATTCCACACCCGCGGCGAAAGCGGAGAGTGTCTCCTCTGTGTTCCCCGAGTGTGAGCAGGCGATCACAAGGGTTTCGTGGTCAGCGCTAAAAGCCGGCAAATCATAATCCCGCCATACGATAATTGGCACCGTCGCCATCGGTGCAACGTACGCCGCCAGGAGGTCGGCGGCGATCGCTGACCCGCCCATCCCGGCGATTAATACCTTGCGCACGCCGGATATCTCCCCGAGAGGCTGCTTCCATCCGAGTTTCCATGCTGACTCAAGTTGGTCTGGAAGCCCATCGATCTCGGCAAGCATCCCCCCGGGATCTAATTCCTCGAATCGCGAGACATCGTCTAATTTCATCTTTCCTCCAGACTCAATCGATAAACTTTCCCCCGGCTCCATCCCGATTCGGCAGCAATTTGCCGCGCAGCCGATGAGCGGTTCAACCCTGAATCGATGCGCTCCCGCATCGCCTCCATCACTTCGGATTCCGGCCATTTACCCGGCGGGGGTGATCCTCCTAGAACGAGCGTGTACTCCCCGCGCGGTTCTCCCGAGGCAATATGCGCCTGCACCTCGCCAAGCGTGCCGCGCACGATCTCCTCATGCATTTTCGTCAACTCTCGACCCAAAGCAGCAAGCCTGTCCTCGCCAAGGGCTGCAATCAGATCTCCCAGCGTCTTCTGAATCCTGTGGGGAACTTCGAAGATAACAAGTGTGCGCCTCTCATGGGCAAGCGACTCGATGAA
>DAOWMX010000256.1 GCA_030642885.1 Anaerolineales bacterium
CATTGAGAGCGATACTGGCGATGAATGCGCCAAGCACGACCTCAACAATGATGGCTTCATCGACCTCGACGACATCAACCTCGTGCTCTTCAACTCCATCTTCGCCGGCGCTCCCTACGACGAACAGTACGACCTCGTCCCTGATGGCGTCATCGACATCGCCGATGTCTTCGCTGTTGCCGTCCGCTTTGGGGAAGTGTGCCCCTAATCACTCGCATTGCGAAGCAAAGTCAGCAACGAAACCCTTCCCCACCTAACCTCTGCTCAAGCCCGCCTAAGGAGACCAGCAATGCGCTACCGCAACTCGATTTTCGCTGTCACGATCTTGGCCGTGTGTCTACTACTCATCTTCTGGACGCCCGCAGAGGGAAAACGTGAGCTAATAGCGCTGACAGGTCCAGACGCTACAGTCGATCTCACATTTTCGCCAACCAGTCATACAGCCAATCCTGGTGACATCGTCACATTCGATCTGATGATGCAGGCCGGGGCCCAACAAGTGAACAACGTCGAACTCTACATCGACTTCGATCCAGTCATGCTCCAAGTGGTGGATGCCGGTGGGAATCCGGCATCCACAATCGAAAGCGACCTCAGTACGCTCAACACAGAACTGGCCAACAGTGCAAACAACACAACCGGCCAAATACGCTATGATGCAGGCAAATTGACGGGAACTCCGCCATCAGGAACATTCCGGGTAGCGGTCGTCCGTTTCAAGCTAGTCGCAGCATTCACGACCACCACTATCCAATACGTCACCCCTTCAGATGTATTCTTCGGTGGCGTGTCTGTCGTTGGGACCCTGGGAAACGCACAGGTGCGAAGCGCGACCCCTACCCCAACACCAACGCCGACTATCACCCCAACTTCCCACCCCCCTCTTGGTGACCCGACAATTCGGCTTTCAACTTCACCTGCCAGTGGAGAAGTCGGTGATCTCTTCACTACCCAGATCTTTGCTGATGGCGTGTCCGCCCCAGGCCTGGGTAGTTGGCAGGCCAATATCACCTATGATCCCGCCATCCTGGAGATCAACGAGATTATCTGGGGGACGGACATATCTTCCACTGGCAGAACCGCCATCCCAACCTCTAACACCACAACGCCGGGTCAGGCACTCCTGAGCGTCTTCACATTGCCAGGCCCGGACGGCGTCACTGGCGAAGGTTTACACCTTGCATCCATCGTATGGAAGGCTATCGGTACAGGCATATCTCCATTGGACCTAATCCCTACGAGTCTCCAGAAACTGCGAGATGTCAACAACGATCCGATCGGAGCTCCTCTACTACTCGTAAATAGCAGCATAACCGTAAATACTTCAGTAACCATTACCGCTACCTCTACCCCAACCAACACACCGATACCGACGATAACGATGACGCCTGCTTCTGTCGTTTTTCAAGGACAGGTTCTGGATCAGAATGATGACGCTGTAGGAGGATATACGTACATCCAGTTATGGGGGTCATATTCAGCTTCTAATCGGGGAACATTCCTACAGAACTCAGCCACTGATGGCACTGGCTTGTTCACGTTGCACGCGACGGACAGTTTTAGTTACTACCACTTATGGCTCCATCCCATTGGCGATTCCACAGCGTACGGCTTCGATTCAGCCACTGCTGGAGCAGGCGGTGAAGTCGTCAGCCCTCGCTGGATACGCTACTATGCCAATCCCGGCGAAGGCAGCTTCGGTGGCAATATCTTCAAACTACGGAAATCCACCCCGACACCGACCATCACACCAACACCCGACATCACCATCACGCCAACACCATCTCATACTCCCACCCCTACCCCAACACCAACGTTCACACCATCGCCAACAGGGACGTATACACCGACACCAACCGTTGCACCGACTGGCGAGGTCACATGGTCGCGCAGCGTATATGTCTTCGACAGCGGACATATCCCAATCGCACCCATCTCTGGAGCGCTTGTTGCGGCGAGCGCCGTCAGCAATGGTAGCTGCACCACTGGCATTAATGGCCGGTGCACCGTGGTGGTGCGAGCACGAGACACGGGCACTGTTTCGATTCAAGTCACCTCCAGTGGATACCAACCCTATTCAGCTATCCTGCCGGGCCTACCGGTGTCAGGCGCCCTTGATGTGGGATTGATTCCGGAATCGAAATTGTGGCTGCCGCTACTGATACGATGAACTTCGAGGTGCGACGTTTCTTCATTTCACTGACGATACTGATTTTGTTTGGGTCCATGTTGCTTGTGAGCAGCGAGGCCATCGCGCCCGACGACAAAGGGCAGTTCTCTGCAAGTGTACCCTCTTCGAATACAGTCCTGTTAGAAGACTTTTCCGACATCGTTACAGAAACCGACCTGGGTTTCAACGATTTTTCGGGCAATATGGGCGCGATCAATGGGAATTACGTCAACGAGATGACAGTGCTCTGCCCCGAAGATCCATCATTGTGCGCCTTGAGATTCGAGTGGGATTTCAAAGACGAACGAGAAGTCTTCACCGGCATCTTCTTTTCGCTTTTCGGACTAACCGACACGAAGGCGACCTTTGATGGCGAAACTATCGAAGCAGTTGCGTTCCCAGAACACAGCCTCGATTTCACCGATATCGATGGAGACCTGATCGATCCGGTGGGCCCCAGGCAAGTTACCGATGTTTGCTTTGAGGTGACCTATCAGGGGGACCAACCTCTATGGCTCAGAATTGAACTCCAAGATACCCAACGAAGATCGATTTTCACACGATTCTTCGTGACAGGCTCATCCTCGCCGCAGCAACATTGCTGGGATCAGCACCTGCTCCAGCAAAGCGCTGCCCGCGCCTTGTCCTTCGATCTGCATCATGTCAAAGTGCTCACACTGATCATTGAGCGTGAGCATGTTGGGGATGGGATTACGAATCCGGCTCAACATGATTTTGACCTGCACCGGCTCTGGCTGGTTCTCGACCGGTCTGAGACACAGCCGCAGGATGACCAAGCACTCCTTGACCTGATGGAACGACGCGCCTATCAATACTTTCTCGATTGGTCCAGCCGCAAATCAGTATCGCCCTATGTCTCTTATGGCATCCCCCAAGATCGTTCAACATTCGGCGATCTTTTAACGGTGGGCGGCATTGGGTTTGCTTTGCCTGCTCATGTTATAGGCACAGAACAAGGTTGGACTGCACGCGCCGATGCTGCTGCACGCGTCGTCAGCGTTTTGCGTATACTCGATGATCCCGACGCGTTCGGGCCAGAGCCAGTCGGACGAATCGGCCACCAAGGCTGGTTCTACCATTTTCTCGGCATCAACGGACGCAGAAGACTAAACTTCGACTTCCCGGAAACGGAGAACAAAGACGAATCGCTGAATACGGTGGAACTGTCCACCATCGACACAGGGCTGGCTATTATGGGCATTCTTGCCGCCCAAAGCTATTTCGATGACCCTGCCGATCCGCTGGAAATTGAGATACGACAACGCGCCCAATCCATCTACGACCGGGTCAACTGGCCTTTCATGCTCGAACAAACGTCGCGGCAATTCTTCCTGGGCTGGAAACCAAATGAGGAGCGGGATCTAGAACCGGCCTTCGAGATACCGGATGCTGATGGTATGGGAAGCTATTCGGGCATACCAAATGATCTAGCTACTCTAGACTACTACACCGACGAAGCGCTCATTGTCATCCTGCTGGGTATGGGTTCGGAAACATATCCGATTCCACCCGAGA
>DAOWMX010000014.1 GCA_030642885.1 Anaerolineales bacterium
CTCTATACCGCGCTCGAGGGGGCTGGCATCGAGATGCCTTTCACAACCTACGATGTGAACATCAAAGTGGACAGCGATAATGCAAACCGGATCTCCGAAGCGTTCGATGAAGATGGAACCTCAAAGTCATAAGAGGGTGAGACTCGTAACTTTCTGCAATAGCGGGTGTTTGCATATGCAGGAAAGTGAATCTCAAGAACGACAAATTACTAAGGAGAAATGAAAATGGAAAAGAAACGACCGATTGGTGTAACACTGCTGGCAATCCTGGCTGGATTCGCTGCGGTAGTTGCCATCATTTATACGCTGCAGATGCTGCACTTATGGCCGGTCACCGGCCCGCTCGGACTGTTTAAGTTCTATACCTTTAACATGTTCGGCGCAATTCTATGGGGCATCATGGCCGCCATCTGGATCTGGGTTGTCCGCATGCTGTGGGCCGTGGACATCCAGGGCTGGCTCTTCGTCGTCGTCATGGCGACGTTGAATATCATCCTCGGTCTGTTCTCGGTCATCGGTGGAACACCCTGGGAGGCGATCTCGGTCACGCTCTTCCTGAACGTGCTCATCCTGATCTACGGCTTGCTGCCGGGAACGAAAGCAGCCTTTGGCGTTGAGGAGATGCAGGGATAAGAGTTTTACTCCCCTCAACTGGATGAAGCAAAACCATCTGTGGTTAGGGTAAGTGTACAACCGGGCAATTCGATCCCCTGCCACTCCATACAATAAAATTAAGGGGGCTGTCCTAAACGGTCAGCCCTCTTTTTGTTTTTTAGTTCTCCTCCAAATTGTGATGTTTACAAAGCCGATTTGCTGTACCCAGCTCCAAACCCTGATAAATCAAAGGGGACGACACATGAATCGCCCCTTGTCATTCATATGAAAGAATCTGCAGCAAATGGCGAAATAGTGCTTGAAGAGATGGAACAATCGTGCTACCCTGACGTATCAAACCGAGGCTCGTAAACCTATACTGTCTGATCCAAAGGGAGTATTTTGAACACGATCGAAGTTAGAGATCTAAGACGAATATACAAGACCACCGTCGGCGTTGTCCGCAGGAAAATAAAAGAAGTAGTCGCCGTCGACGGTATTACCTTTGACGTTAATCGGGGTGAACTTTTCGGCTTGCTCGGCCCTAATGGCGCCGGGAAAACGACGATGATCAAGATGCTCACGACGCTTCTCATCCCCACTGACGGCACGGCGAATATCCTTGGCTACGACGTCGTTCATCAAGCAAATGCCATTCGATCAAGGATTGGCTTCATCTTCGGCGGGGAGCGAGGCCTGTACTGGCGGCTTTCCGGGATCGACAATCTGCGCTACTTCGCCAGCCTCTACCACGTTGATCCTGAAGTCACCATGAAACGCATCCCGCAATTACTTGAGTTAGTAGGCCTTTCGGATCGGGGGGATGAAAAAGTCGAGGGCTATTCGCGCGGGATGAAGCAGCGCCTTCATATTGCCCGGACGCTGCTGCACGACCCCGAAATCCTCTTCCTCGATGAGCCGACAATGGGTCTAGATCCCGTCGGAGGGCGGGAAATCCGCCAGGTGATCCGCGACCTGCAATCTGAGAAGAAGACCATCCTCTTGACGACTCACTATATGTTTGAAGCCGATGCGCTTTGCGAACGAGTCGCAGTCATCGATCAAGGACGCATCGTCGCCCTCGACACACCTGAAGCATTGAAGCAAGGAGTGAGCGATCTCTCGGTGATCGAAATCGAAGTGTTTGGAGTCCCAGAGGAGGTAATGAATCAAATTCGAAACCTTCCCTTTGTTGACACAGTATCTGTCGAAGACCTGGACCAAAAGCAGGCGCTTCATGTTCACTCAGCGAAAGGATCTGAAGCCATCCCACCACTTCTATCTGCTTTGGAAAGTGTGCGGGTCGGGAAGGTGACAGTACGCGAGCCGACGCTCGAGGATGCCTACGTCAGACTTGTTGGTGGCAAAGTCTAAGGACCCGTTGGATCCTTCGGTGGCTCTCAATCCATCACGGTTGAGATCGCGACAACCTGTTGGTGGACAAACCAGGAGACGATTAACCAGTTGATGAAGCCCGGCATGTTGAAGGCCTATATTCACGTAATAAAGCTTGCGTTTATATTCACCTTAAAACAGTCCATGACGGACGCCTTCATCTTGTTCGGCATCTTCGTCCAGCCTCTGCTCATCGCCATAATGGCTCTCTTTATCCTGGGTGATCAGGGAGATGAGCTGGTGATTTTCATTGTCGTTGGAAGTGGTCTCACAGGCCTATGGGATAGCGTCCTATTCCAGAGCGGAAACAGCATAACACGGGAGCGCTGGACCGGGACCCTTGAAGTGCTCGTCGCCATGCCAACTCCTATAGCGGTGATTGTATTCGGGAAGAACCTGGCTTTTGTGACGCAGGCTCTGGGCTCCATGATCGTTGCCTACACGTTCGCGTCAATCATCTTTGGATACCCGTTGAGCATTGAATCACCCATGCTCTTCATTCTTTCCATTGTCCTGACCGTACTCTCATTTGTGTGCCTGGGCCTTGTCCTGGCAACGCTCTTCGTATTAAACCCGGATGTGCAGCGTTGGCAAAATGGCCTGGAATTTCCGGTTTTCATACTTGCCGGATTCCTCTTCCCTATTGCCATACTGCCTATGTGGACAACACCGCTCAGCTACATTCTTGCACCTTACTGGGCTGCGGTCGCTTTGCATCTGTCTTCCAGTGGAAAACCGAATATTTTGGAGATGGGCCTGCCGTGGGTGATGATGGTGCTTCTTGGCGTTTTATACCTCTTCCTGGCTTTCTGGCTGTTCAGGAAGATGCTCTTCAAGGCGCGCGTTGATGCCACCCTCAGTGGGCAATGAAGTGATTGGACTTTCTGGTTGGTTTCTAGGGATATTTGACTGGGTTCTGATATGTCGAAAGTGATTGCCAATATTCGTTTATTCTTCCAGGGAGCAGTTCTCTCTTACATCGCTCTCTTTGCTTGGCTTCGACCATCTACATATATCGCCACGAAGGTCGTAGGGCCTCTCGCTCAAATCCTTTTCTTTACGCTCATGGGCAAGTTCGGCACATCGGGAGAATCTGCGGACTTCTATATCATCGGGAACGCAATCCAAATCACCGCCTTAAGCGGGATCTATGGCGTCACTTTCAGCCTCGCTGGTGACCGTTGGAATGGAACGCTGCCCTATCTGTTCGGGACTCCGGCGAATCGGATGACGATGTTCCTCGGGCGGGCGGTGATCCACATCATCGATGGCATGTTCGGCGTGCTCATCGGATTCACCTGGGGCGTCACCCTCCTTGGGCTCGATTTATCAAATACAGACCCATGGGCGCTCATCCTCGTCATTGCCGTCACAACCTTCAGCACATCGGGTCTGGGTCTCATGCTGGGAAGTCTAAGTTTAATTACGCGCAATGTAATGTTTATCAACAACACCGCCTACTTCTTACTGTTAGTGCTCTCAGGTTCCAACATCGCCATTGATCGCCTCCCCTCGGCGCTTCAAGCCATCTCCAACGTTCTCCCCCTTACACGCGGCATCGCCAGCGCACGCGCCATCATCGATGGAGCCACGTTCCGAGATGTTCGACCGGCGATGCTCGAGGAGATCGGCATCGGGATAATCTACATTATGTTTGGTTATGTGCTCTTCCGCTGGATCGAGGTGTTGGCGAAAAGAAGAGGGACGCTGGAAGCGATGTAATCAAGGCCTCCCTGAGAAGAACCCCGTTCACAAGCAGCATTCTCAATATTTCACATTCGAATCGATAGGGATTGTGGAGAGAAACAATATTATGGCGGAGTTGTTTCTCCTCCAAATTGAGTGGGTGACCAAGTGGATTTTCGATACCCACGACCAACCAACCTCCCGCAGGTTTCGAACCTGCGGGAGGTTTAATCCGCGACCTTCAATGTATAAGCTGTGCCAGCGACCGGGCGCAAAGCAGAGACACAGCATACTGCGTCTCTACGGGGGGCATATGCCCGGTCGGCTGAAGGCAAACATTGCCTTGCCGGGTTACGGTCATCAAATGATCGGTTTAGAACGTCCGCAGCGGAACGGGGATAAAAACAAGAACGAAAAGGACCAAGCCGAAAATCGCGAGCCACTTCCGTCGGGGATCGAGAGGCGTAATCTCATCCCGTGGACGAGCATAAGTGCGCCCCATAAGGAAAATTAACCCAGCCCAGAGGTACCACCCCGGCCATACGGTTCCCAGCAGTAGTAACAACCCGATGATGAAGGGCCAGAGTCTTGTGGTCGCTTTTCCAAGTAAGACATAGATTGCATGGCCACCATCGAGCTGCCCGGCGGGAATGAGGTTGAGCATCGTGACGAGCAATCCGGCCCAGCCAGCCCACGCGAGCGGGTGTAATAACACATCTGTTCCCCCATAGGGCATGGGCAAACCGACGAAAAAGTATCGGACCCAATAGATAAATGGACTCAGACCTCCATAATGGAGCGGTTTTGGCAGAAATTCTCCCGTAACAATGAATTTCATAGCGAGGTACAGCAGCGAATTTCCCTCAAGGACAGAACCCTGAGCCGTAACAGCGTTCAACGGCAGGCGACCTAAATCCGACAGGAAAAGACCTACCAGCAGCACCGGGATGGCGACGATCAAACCGGCGATGGGACCTGAAAGGCCGATATCTAAAAGGACGCGACGGTTCTTCGGCGGCTCCTTCAAACGTATGAATGCACCTAGCGTACCAAACAAACTGAGTGGAAATGGAAGGAAATAAGGCAGTGAAACTTCAATCCGGTGGAAGCGCGCCGCAAAGTAATGCCCGAATTCATGCGCCATCAAAATCCCCAACAAACTCACTGCGAACGTGATTCCGTTCGGAAGGTTTTGGATTGTAGCTTGCAGGATCCCCAGAAAGCTAGTATCTGTGGGAGCTTCCATGCCATACATTGCGCCGGCTATCAGCATGCTTGCCAGCGTGAGCAGAAAAAGAATGACATTGACTAAGGGGTTGGAAGCTTGAGGTTGGATCACCCCTGGTATTCCCAGAATCTCATGCCCATCATTCTCCTCGCGAAATAGCAATGTAGTTCCAGCCTGCTTAAAGATGGGGTCAAGTTTCTCAAAAGCCAGCTGCGAATCGGAAATTAGAATGCCGCGGAAGCGAATGGCAAAAGGCTGCTTCTGATCTCCCTCGGTGATATCTGTGATCGACATCACCTGACGCACAATCGGGAGCAGCTTATTGGCTAGATCCTTTGGCGATCCACTGTCATCTGGGAGCATACATGCCTCAATAAATGAAAAGGCGGGAGTGGATGGGAGTCGAACCCACCGCGGCCCGCTGTGCGGCCCGCCACCGGTTTTGAAGACCGGGGAGCCCACCGGGACCCAACCACCCCCGAAGACTAAAAGGATACCGCGTCGACTACCACACGACAAGGATCGCCTCAGATTGCCATCCAGAAGGTAGGCGGCTCTCCTTCCAGGAGACATGCAGCAGAGAGTCGGTTAGAATAATCGGGTTGCTCCTTCTCTCCTTGGATTGGCATTCTCGCTAGATTGGACTTACAGTTAGTGGCTGGTGACGCGTGAGAGGAGCATTTTGGGCCACTCGCAATGTAGGTTTGGGCGCAAAGGACAATCGATGGTTCGGGAAAACCGATGGTTCTTACGACTCATTTGGCCCTTCTGCGGCATCATGCTGCTGTGCTTATCTGCATGCTCTTCATTATCACAACCATCCGCGCCTCAAACAATTGAACCGACAATAAGCGCTGCCAGGCTTGGACCTACGAGCACATCTCCACCGCCCAGCCCAACTCCGATCCCGATGAACCCCACACCCACTTTGATGCCAATCGCCCCTATCAATGATGATGATTGGAGTAGGGGCCCTGATACAGCTCCCGCAACAATTCTTGTGTATTGCGACTTTCAATCTCCATACTGCGTGGATCTCGCCGCAGTGATCCTCGAGCTTACCGCTATTTACCCGGAAGACCTGCGGATTATCTACCGGCAGTACCCTCTCCTGACCGTTCACGACAAGGCATCGCTAGCCGGCCAGGCAGCAGAATCCGCGGGTCGGCAAGGTCAGTTCTGGACCATGTATTCCCTGCTCAACGGCGATTACGACGAGTGGAAAGATCTCGATCCAGAGAGCTTTCTCGAATGGCTTCTCGTCGCCGCTAAACATCTTGACCTCGATCATCAACAGTTCGAAGAAGACTTGCGCAGCAATCGCTTCGAAGAGTCGATGAAAGAGGCATTTATCAGCGCATACGACGCGGGTATCAACGGAACACCATTCATTTTCCTGAACGAAGATTGGTTCCGCTTGAACCCAACTCGATTGAACCTTGAGGCAGCCCTGCGGCTCGAACTCCTTTCCTTTCGAACGTACGAGAGTCCTCCGGAGATGGTCATCGACCCAGAAGCCGCCTACCTCGTTCATATACAGCTGAATATCGGCGAGGTTGTACTTCAACTTTTCCCGAAGAGCGCACCAATGGCTGTCAATAGCTTCGTATTTCTTGCTGAGAACGGGTGGTTTAACGGCAACCCCTTTCATCGCGTTGTTCCTGGAAAATATGTACAAACAGGAGATCCAACGGGGACAGGTCTTGGTGGTCCCGGATACTTTCTTCCTGACGAGATCGATCCTGGTCTGGACTTTAACCAATCGGGAGTAGCCGCTCTCACAAGTACAGGACCGAACACAAGCGGCAGTCAATTCTTCATTACACTCTCCCCCTTGTCAGAATTAAATGGGGCCCGGACCATTTTTGGTCGCGTTGTAAAAGGACTAGATCTCCTGCTTGAGCTTGAAGTGCGAGATCCCTTGGAAGAACTCCTAACACCACCGCAAGCTTATATCGAGTCAATAAGAGTAGAGGTTAAATGAACGCTACAACTGGAGAACGGGATCAACCGAGTGTCTTTCTGCTGATAGCGAGCATCCTTGCCTTACTGCTCGCTATTGTGGGTTCTGTGGGAATGGCCCTACTGGGAATAATTACATGGTTTATTGATAAATCGACTCCATTGAGTATGACCTTGGTTATTGCCGCCGCATTCTTGGTAATGGGCTTGTGCACACTTCCCGGCATAGTTTATGGATACCAGGGAATGCAGGGAAAAATCCAAGAGCGGAAGGATAAACCTGTCACCGGATGGATGTATATCGGTCTCCTTTTCCCAATTGCTCTGGGCCTAGGTTACCTCGCATTCAATCAGAGTGTTCTTCCTTCCATTCTCGGCCCCCTGGCTCACATCTCCGCAGCAACCATACCTGTCGTGTTTGCGCTCGCGATCCTCTTAAGAAAGGGGTCACTAATCAGCGCAAAAAGGGCATGGGGGCACTTCCTTGCCGGATTATGGGCTTCCCCGATGGTCGCATTCATTGTCGAAATTCTTGCTGCCATACCGCTTTTAATCATCGTTTTTTTAATATTGTTTCAGGAAATGAATAGCCGGGGGTTGATCGAAAACTTCACCCGCCCGGAGCAATGGACTGAGCCTTATTTAGTATCCCAGGTACAGGAATTTACCAACCAGCCTTTAATACTCTTCCTGATCACGGTCTTTCTCATAATATTCGTACCTATGGTGGAAGAAGCTATTAAGACCATAGGCGTCTGGCCTGTAATTCGACGCGGTTTTACCCAATATCAAGCCTTCATTGGGGGCGCTATCGCAGGTGCTGGATATGGCTTATTTGAGGCTTTCTTCCTGGGACAACCGGGTGTTTCCTGGGTTCCGGTGATGATCGCTCGCGCCGGTGCAACCATGATGCATATGATCACGACGGCATTGACGAGCCTGGGGATCGCTCGCGCCCGAGAAAGTGGTCGCTGGAGTGATGCGCTTCGTTATTACTTCGGCGCTGTTTTCCTTCATAGCTTGTGGAACATATCTGCTCTTGGTGTGGGTGTGATTATCCTTGTTCAAGAAGATCTCACTCCAACAAATCTTCAACCCCTATTGTCAGTCCTCAGTGGCGCCGCCGGGGTTGTAATAATCACGCTCACCATTGCCGCATTTCTAGGGCTTTGGTTAATCCCAGGCAAGCTATTAACCAAAGAAGAAGAACCTTTCACTACAGCGTCAGAGGAATACCCCATTAAAGACTCCTCGGTCAGCAGCATGGGGGAAGAACAACAAACCGCCGGCGACAGTGAGGGCTAGTGGAGTAACGAGGGCATGAACTTCGCAGCGCAGCACCTGATCAGGAAAACCATCAAGGTTAGTCAATATAGGAGATTGGATAGCTTGACACGGTATCTCCCACTGTGCTAAAGTACCGCCGCTCTCAATAAATGCCCTAACCTGATCGCCAGACTGGAGATGAAGCTTGGCAATTTCTCGCACTGATAAAATGAGCGAACGCCTAAGAGACCTGCAAGCCTCTTCCCCCGACGTCGAGGCTTCTGCGGTTATCAGCGTTGATGGCTTAACAATTGCATCTGCCCTCCCTGAAAATATTGAAGGAGATCGGGTGGCTGCAATGTCGGCGGCTATGCTCTCATTGGGTGAACGCATCTCAGGCGAGCTTGGTCGTGGGAATCTGGACCAAGTTTACATTCGAGGCGAATCCGGCTTTATGATCCTGATGGCCGTCGGAGATGAAGCTGTACTAACGGTTCTAGCGCGAAAACAAGCGAAATTAGGTCTACTATTCCTCGATATGCGCCGCGTCACGCATGATCTCTCCGAGCTTGTCTAAAGGAATTCCTATTCTGTGATTTCGATTGAGAAAAGCCACAAGACCTATCCGAACCACCCGACCCGCGCCTTCCTTCTGGAGTTGGAAGACGTGCTCGGCAAGAATGGCTTGAATGCCTTACTTCGAATAGCAGGCCTTCAAGAATGGATTGATTCCTACCCCGCAGAAAACTTCGAACGTGAAGTTGATCTTTCTGAATTCTCTTCTCTGAATGCAGCACTCGATGAGATTTATGGTTCCAAAGGCAGTCATGCCCTGGCTCGTCGAGCCTCCAGGTCCGCTTTCGATCTCACATGGAAACAGCATGGCGCTCTTGGAAATCAGCAAACTGCGGATTTCGACTCCCTCCCCACGCAGGCGAGAAACAAGGAAGGGTTAACAATCTTTGCAGAAGCACTCTCGGCCGCGAGCGACCTCGAGTGCGAGGTTCAAGAGAAAAATAACACCATACTATTCCGCGTCCAGAATTGCCCGGTTTGCTGGGGGCGAGTGACCTCTTCACCAACGTGTCAGGGCTTTGTGGGCTTACTTGAAGGTTGTTTGCAATGGCTGGGCTCTGACGAGGGCTTTGAAGTCACCGAGATGGAATGTTCCGCTTCTGGAGGAGATACCTGTACGTTTTCCATCACCGAGGAACCAATAGAAGCGTAAGCTGTGTCCACGCTGGGCGCAAGTCAGCAGCATTAGTGGTGCGGCTCATTCGTGCACAGGAAATCTGATCGCAAAAAACCACGCAAACTCGTTTTTGAATAGTCCAAACACATGAGACAATTAACGGTCGTTGTTCCGACCTATAACGAAGCTGAAAACCTTCCGGCTCTTGCAGCCGCTCTCTGGGCATTACCCATACCCGATTTGAAAATCTTAGTCATTGATGATGGATCTCCCGATGGGACCGGGGAAATCGCGGATGACTTATCGCGCAGTAAACCAGAACGGATTTCCGTTATCCACAGAGCCGGGAAACTTGGTTTGGGAACTGCTTATATCACCGGCTTTAAGCACGCGCTTCAATCCGGCGCTGAGGCAATCGGGCAGATGGACGCCGATTTCTCCCACTCCCCGGCTTACATCCCCACTTTCATGGACATTTTGGAAGATCATGATGCAGTTCTCGGATCCCGTTATGTTGAAGGCGGAAAACTAGACGAGCGCTGGGGTGTGGGCCGGTTACTTTTATCCTGGTTTGGTAATTTTTATGCACGCACGATCCTCAGCATGAAAGTCCAGGACGCGACAGGAGGATTCCGCATATGGCGACGCGAAACCCTGCTGGGAATGCCCCTGGACCGCATTCGATCCAATGGATATGTTTTTCAGGTTGAGATGGCCTATGTTGCACAACGCTTGGGATATCAAATCATTGAAAGCCCAATATACTTCGAGGATAGGCAGATCGGGCAATCGAAGATGTCCTTCCGAATTCAGGTTGAAGCGGCCTTCCGTGTTTGGCAAGTGCTCATGACCCACCGTCGACTTTCACCAGATCAACGCAAGCCATCCCCGTAATAATTCAACACTGAAATCAATCTTCTTCGACTGCAGTTCGGGCGAGCTTTTCCCAATCCTGGATTGAAAGTTCCTGAGCTCTACTCTTCGGCTGAATCCCCGCTTTTATTAGCAGCTTCTCAACTTCTGCCGGGCTTGAGCCCATATCACGTGCAAGTGAATTGCGCAATTTTTTCCGTTTTTGACCAAAACCAGCGCGGGCTAAACTGAAGATATCCGCGATCATATCACGTGGAACCACAGGCTCCTTATATATGTCTATGCGCAAAACTGCCGAATCTACATCCGGAACGGGATAGAAACACCCCGCAGGGACGCGTGCAGTAATCACGGCGCGGCCATAGATCTGAACACTCAACGCAAGCAGACTCATGTCACCTGGCGAACTGGTGATCCGCTGCGCGACCTCACGCTGCACCGTCAGCACGACTCTCGCCGGAGGCATGGAAGATTCCATCAAGTGTCGCAGAAGAGAGGAGGTGATGTTATAGGGAATATTCGCGACGACACAATATCCTGGTCGCGAAACCAGCTCGCCCGGATCAATCTGTAGGAAATCGGCATGAAGTAAAGTTACGTTTTCGAAATCCTGCAGGTTATTCCGGAGGACAGGGATCAGTCGTTTGTCGATTTCAACAGCGAATACCCGGTCCGCACGCTGAGCCAATTCAATTGTCAGCGTTCCGAGCCCTGCTCCAATCTCGATGATTTCCTCATGCCCGGACAGATCCGCGGCAGAGATCACATCCTCTAAGGCACGCTGATTGATTATGAAGTTCTGGCCAAGACTTTTCTTTGGCAGAATTCCATATTTTTTCAGCATACTAGGCGCATCAAGTAACGCTGTGTTCACAAGGTATGTCCTGCTTTAACAAAGTCGAAAGAGTTACGCTGATTCCTGTAAATACTTTTCACGATTCGCCCCACGGGCGATTTTGCCGCTGCTCGTTTTAATTAACCAGCCGCGATCTACGGTCAGAACATATCGTGCAGTGACATCCGTCCCGCGCGCGATCTGATCTCTAATCTCACGTGCGATTTTCACTCGAAGGTCATCCTCGGCCAAATCCACTTCGGCGATTACCCCAATCTCCTCGGTCCCAAGTTCTTCATTGAATATCCCGAAAGCAACCACTCGCCCTGGATGAACCCCTTCAACATCCATCGCTAGTTCTTCGATATCCTGAGGGAAAACATTCTTTCCGCCAACAATAATCAGTTCTTTTTTGCGTCCGGTTACAAATAGCTCACCTTCAACAAGATAACCCAGGTCCCCGGTGATATACCAACGACCAACAAAAGTCTCTTGGGTCAAATCATTACGGTTGTAGTAGCCGGATAGCAGACACTCCCCCTGCAGCGCAATTACCCCAACATGGCGATCGGGTAAATCTTTCCCTTCTGCATCTAAAACGCGCACGCTCGTTCCATCTATGGGTTGGCCCGCAGAAAGCATTTTAATCGCATCCTCTCTCGCCTTCGCGGGAACCGCAATTTGATCCTCCAATAGGGACCGCCGGTCGATCTCATCCACCACTACCGGTGAGTCAATACCTCCTTGCGTGACTGCAAACACATTCTCTGCCATTGCATAGCACGTCGCCAATGCCTGGCGTTTGAGTCCGTATTCTGAGAAGCGGTTGAAAAAATCCTCATGACTTTTCCATCGCATCGGCTCAGAGCAGTTAATCACGGCTCGCCAGCTGGATAGGTCGATGTTGTCGAGATCGCGATCGCGCACTTTGCGAGCGCTGAAATTGTACGCAAAATTCGGCAGCCAACTCAGTGTTCCATTGTATTGTGAGACCGCGGATAAGAGTCGATAAGGGGCGCGAATCCAATCGAATGGTGACATGAGAATAAGCTTGGTTCTCAACAAGATTGGCATAACAAAACCAGCGATCAAACCCATATCGTGGTAAAGAGGAAGCCAACTTACAATGACATCGTCGTGGGTTAAATTAATCGCTTTTCCGTATGTTTTAAGCTGATAAAGAACAGCTCGGTGGGATAGGGCAACACCTTTCTGCAAGCCAGTTGTTCCCGATGAGTGTTGTAAGAGAACGATATCCTCCGGCTCACTTTCCATCCCTCCAAGCATCTCCCAAGAAATTTCAGGTGCCGGTTCGACTTCAGTCCAAAGAAGTACAGATCGCACCGAATCGCCTTCTTGTCTTGCACTCGCGACTTCATCTGCAAATGCCGGATATGTGATAATTACAGCCGGTTTAGTGATTTCAATCAACGCCGCAAGCGATTGGCGATAGCGTTCTGGCGATAGTTTCTCCGTCAGAAAGGGCATGATGGCGGGGACTGCGCCATGCAGTATAGCGCCGAAGAATGCTTCGATCAGTGGTCTGCCATGCTGCAGGAGTAAGATAACCGGTTCGTTGCGCCGTACACCCGCACCATCGAGGAGCTTTGTATATCCAAGTGCGCCACGGATGAGATCAGCATACGTGATCGCCTGATCTCCATCTGGCGACTGGAGGACTAGCGCAATTCGATGCGGCTCCTCTTGAATCGTGCGGTAGAGAACCTCAGTGACTGTCGTCATAGCGGTTAAGATGTTCTGCGTGTGGAGATTAATGCAGCCAATTCTTCGATCGTATCAAAAACATCTGCGGTGAGTTCTGTATCGTCTATGCGGGCGTCGAACGTCTCCTCGACAAAGAGAGCAAGATCCACCAGGCTGAACGAATCGACCAGGCCACTGGAAATCAACGCCTCATCAAACGCAATTTTCCGAGTAGGATCTTTTAATAATTCAGTTGAAATGAAGGTAGCGATTTGATCCTGCATTGATACCCTTCTTTCCACGCGCGGGAAAACCTATTCTCGCACATCAGGCGATGTTTTTAAGGCGCAGAAACGCCCTGCCAAACCGAGTTTATTACTTGAAGAGCGGTGAGATTTCTCCAGGGCCAAGCAGCTCTCATTGCTTCTGGGTCGTCGAAATGATTTTCAGCAAAAGTAAGATGAAATCCATCTTCCATTAAACCCTTGTTTGGAAGCGGCTGGATCGCGCGCCAAAAGTTCCAGAGTGGGATGTCGTATTCGTATGCTAATCGCGTAAGGATTATATTGATACGGTGATCTCCCTCGAGGTTATCCGCTTTCGTCGCAAGAACCGGAAGGATTCCGCGGTCGATCAACGTCTCCAAGATCTCCCGCACATACTGCTCGTATTTCTCAGGATTTCCCTCCCACCAGGTTTCCAGACTCACCAAGGCGATGCTCGGTTGGTGCAAGCGGATCTCACAATCCAAAGGTGTTTCGCCCGGATCACAGAATTCGGGATTCGCCCATAGCGGAGAAACGACCGATGCTGCATTAAAACCTCTGCGAACGGCCTCGCTCTCCCTCTCGAAAGATCCATCAAACCATTCAATAGTCTCTCTAAGATATGCATCTTCCTCACGAAGCGAGTAAAACCCCTCATGGCTGAAGATCGACAGGAACATCGAGGGGACGTTCTGGCAGTCGCCGACTTTCGCGAAAGCACGGGGGTTATTCCCCAAACTCAATCCATGGATATAGATATTTCTCGCTCCTTCACTCACAACGGGGATTACGGGGAGATCTTGCCATGTACTCGGGTCGTACGTTGCGGTAGGTGCTGGAGTTGATCGCTCGACTTCATCCATTTCCGCAGTTTGATCAGGGCTTGATGAAGGAACGTTTGTTGGTGTTCCTCCATCCTCGGCTTCCACGGGCGTGCTCTTAGGAGGGTTTTCTGTTGGTTCAACAGAAGGTACTTCCTCAAGAGAAGCTTGAGGATCCTTCACCGATGAGCTTGTGCATCCAGCGAGGATGAACACCACAATTCCGATTGACACCAATAAAGTTGAGTTAGACAAACGGTTTCGTTTATATACCATTATTTTACCTTCGTAAGCAATCATAACCCCTTATGAAATTGAATTTCACGGCTCTTGGATAAACTCTTGTATCAGTTCGATAATGTTCTGCGCCAGAATTCTGGACCCCAGAGGCGTATAGTGAATCGCGCTGTCCGTAAATTCTGTGTCTGGCAGTGCTTCCCACATATCCACATAATCCCAACCTCTGCCAGCCGCCTGAAATCGCAGTTCCTCCCGATAGAAGTCGTATGCCCAACGAGGGTAGTAGAAATTGTACCGAATATCGCTGTTTTCACCCTTGCTGATAAACACCGGCTCGTTAATGATTACCACCGGGATGTCGCCTGCCGCTTGCACTCCCGCCTCAAGCACATCAAAAGCAAGTTCGTTGGTGCTTAACTTCCCTGGCATGAAATTGTGGAAATCCAGATCGGCAGGTAGATCCTCCAGCCGCTCATTATAAGTTTCCGGAATCTCATGGTCAACGCCGGACCCAGACCAAAGCACACCCAGCATCTGAAGCTTAAAGAGTTGTGCTAGTTCTCGCCGCTGGCCTACGATGGTTCGATTCCAAAACGTTGGATCCTCAAACCGCTCATCCTCAGTGTCAAGATCGAGCGCATGACGAGTAATGAGCTCGCGCGTGAGATCCGGATTGAGTTGTAAAAAGGGTGAATCTAGCTGGGATACTTTAGGAAAAGACTCCAGCGTGACCAACCAGATAATCAGATCAGGATGATTGATGAGCCCGCGTTCAAGGATCAGTAGATCCTTTGTGACAGACATCGTTGGATATCCAAGATTGTAGGCTCGAACCGTTCTTCCATCGTCTGTTTGCATTTCGCTTTGGTTGATCTGCGCCGCAAGTGTCTGCGTTGGATCGAGTAAAAAGCCCCACACCGATGAGTCGCCGATAACCAGAACGCGAAATTCCTCTTCGCTCTGATCGGCGCTCTGTATCTCATGCGCGGCAAACATGGCATCTAAATGGGATAGTGTGATATTGAACGAACGATCGGGGTCATCCCCATAAGGAAGCCGCAGCCGCCCGGGGAAAAGAACGTTGTACAACGAGAGCCGCCCAATCACGGGAAGTGGGTTAAGTAGAGCATAAACGATGTTAATCGCCGCAAATAGGACGAAGGTTTTCAGAAGGACACGCCAGATGAATCCCCATGAGATCTTCATCACACCCTTCCCCACACGCTGAGTTTCAGTCATCGATATCCCCCAAACATTCGTATGAGGGTCTCCCAAGACATCTGAACGCTCGGTAAGGCAAACCAGACCCATCCTAGCGCTACGAAGTTAAAAGTCAGAATGAGGCTAGCGGCTCTCATTGCTTTACTCGTTTGGAAGGCTGGAGGAATTCGATCCCGCCTGGCATTGAGGAAAACGGCCCAACGGTTATGGATAAACAATCCGACAGCATGCCATATGCCCCATAGAGCGAAATTCCATGTCACCCCGTGCCACAGTCCTATCAGCGTCATCGTCACCAGCTGACCGATCAGGATAATGAGCGCAGGATTCGATCTCAATCGCCCTTTTCGCAGCGCGCGCGTAAGCGGATTGAACACGTAAGCCCGGAACCAATTGGCGAGCGTCATATGCCAGCTATTCCAGAAAGTTCCGATGTTGGTTTTTAAGTATGGGCGGTCGAAGTTCTCCGGGAGCTGTATTCCGGATATTTGCCCTATTCCTATGGCAACATCCGTATAGCCGCTGAAATCGAAGTACAGCCTCAGGCTGAAGGAAAACACAAGCACCCAGAGCCAGGGGATGGAACGCGTCAAGGTAGCATTGGTCGAATTCAGGGCGATAATTGCCAATCCATCTGCCAGGACAAATTTTTGAAAAACTCCGAGAACGATCCTCTTGGTGCCAGCGAAATATTCGCTCGCAGAAGGTGCGACCGTATTCTGCATCTTAGAGGCAAATTTTTCGACTCGGTCAATCGGCCCGGCAGTAATCGCAGGAAAGAAAAGTACAAAGGTGAAAAAATCAAGGAACGACACCGCGGGCAAACGGCCAGATTGATAATCCCTTAGGACATGTAGGAGGCGCAGAGCGATGTAGGAGAAACCAAGCCAATATAAATCTGTTGACGCGGCTAGATTTCGCGATTGACCCGTTACCCCTCGCAAGAGACTACTGGCCCACACTGAAAGAGTTTCAATTTTTAAAACAATGAAAACACCAATGACAACAACCCCGAGAAGCACACTCAATAGACGTGACCATTTTGTGAGCCACTCGCCGGCGAACCCCAGGATAACCAGAATGGAACCTACAATAACCACCAGATAGATTGATGGGGGACGGGAAGCTGTTATCTGCCATCCCTCGGGGAGAAAACGGCTCAGGCTGATGAGCAGCGGAAAAAGAGCGGTGAATAGCAGTGCGGCGAGGTCCTCCCGGCTCAACCCCCGTTCACGATGACGAGTTATCAACCAGGCTATCACGGTCAACCCTATTGAAGCCGTTGGAAACCAGAAACTAAACTGCCGTAATGAAACTGCGGGTTGAAGCCAGTAAACGCTGACCAGACTGATGATGAAAAGAGACCATCTCCGCCATTTTTGGGATGCGGTCAGGACTAGAGCGCTGACAAAAAGACTGAATATTAAAATGTGGATCAGGGTCATTAGAAGCCCTGATAGATCCACTGCGGTGAAGCATCAGCAGTGAGGATAATTATTAGCAGAATTATCAAACACAGCGCGAGTGCATATAAATTCTCGCGTGCGCTCGACTTACGATCCTTCACTCGCCTGTCCCTGTTGAATACCCACACATCTTCCACTCCCCATCCTCAAGAACAGCGATGTAGGTCCTCCCTGAAAGGGGAATAACCTGGTCCTCCCCGCCATAGTTTGCGATAATCTTACCTTCACAGTCGATGAGTGTTTGCTCACTACTCGCGCTAATTGAGGTGCAGGATAACCCGTCGAGCCGAACGATGACAGCTTCGAAAGAGGACGCTTCAGCATGCGCACCTTCCTCCCAGTCCAGACATGATTTATTAACCGCCCGGACGACGTCTTTCGACACAATCGCATTTAGATAGGCTTCAATCGCATCCTCTGCCGATCCCTGTTGTGTGCAAGCAGTGATGGTAAGACTCAGAAAAGCAAGAATTCCAACGATTCGAATGGTTTTCCTCATACCCACGCCTCCAACGGGATTGCACAACCAATTCCCGAGTAAAACTAAATCGATTTGCTCACGATACCAGGGATCTGTTCTTCAACTATAACCTCAGGGAAGAATCCACGGGATGCTGTCCAATGGCGGAACTGGAGTTAGAAAATAAAGAGTAGTCCAACTGTGCCAAGCTTCAAAATCATCGTCGGTGAAACCTAAATCGACCCAATCTTTATCAGCAAATCCCGCCCCGATATCCTCAATCGACCCTGGTCCATACGTAGGGATAAATACCGGCCAGCCTCTCATCTGGTTATACCAGCTTCGGATTACAGCGACCATTCCCCTGGTAACCGGGAGTCCAC
>DAOWMX010000331.1 GCA_030642885.1 Anaerolineales bacterium
TCTTCGTCGCTCTGTTCATCAGAATGATTTAATCTTATCTGTAAGCGTTGGGGGAAGTGAGCGCTTCCATCGTTTGAATCGCTGAGACGCCGATTTTAACGAAACTGCTGAAAATCAACCCTGAACGGCATGTGGGTGGGCATCGAAAGATAGCGGAGGTTCTGGATAGATAGGTCAGTGAAATCAGTTTATCTGCGCTTCAGTGGTTCTATCGTTTGAACCGCTGAACCACTGAGTCGCTGATTATCATGAAAGCGCTGAAAAACGCCTAATTTTCACGCCATGAATTATCCAAAACAATACCTTGATCGCAGAAATCACGAAGTGATTGGAAGCGCATTTGAAGTTGACCCGGCATGCATAGCTAGCGCCAGATAGTCTCAAAAACTCTGTGCGAGATAACTAGAAATGAATACAGCTTCCTGCAGGGAATGATACTCTTGTGGTCTTGGTGCTAGAGAAAATTATTAACGTCCCCTACACCTCTTCAGGTTCAGAATCGCTATGAAGAACACTTGATATCGTTCTTGCCAACTTTTGAACATCAGGAGGCTTTAAAACCCAGCCGTTAAGTGCCTTGAAATCTTCGCGGTCCACATCATCTGTTATCGGATGACCGGAAAGAATGATACAAGGAATGTTAAATCCTCGAACTTCCATCTCTCGGAGAAGCTCTTTTCCATCCAATTCGGGCATGACGAGGTCACTCAAGACCAAATCAATCCTGTCTCCTTGATCGGCGAGGGTGGCAAGCGCGTCGTTTCCTTCTATCGCTGTCAGTGTCGAGTAGCCCAGGACTTGCAATGTTTCAACAAGTGCTTCCCGAACTGTGCTTTCGTCTTCCACAACCAGTATGACCTCACCTCCTCCAGCCAGGTAATCATCATCTTCGAATATCTCCCCTGGCTCTCCAACATTCATCATTGGGAGATGAACCCGGAACGTGGTCCCTTGCCCGACAATCGAATCAACTTCGATGCGTCCGGAGTGTTGCTGGACGATGCCCCACACTTGCGCCAGGCCTAACCCGGTACCCTTTCCAGGTTCTTTCGTTGTGTAGAAGGGTTCGAAGATATGGGATAAAGTTTCTTCAGGCATTCCGCTTCCAGTATCTTTTATTGTAATTCGAGCCCAGTTGTCCAGTGATGCGCTCGGTGGGAGGGTCTCCAGATCGCCGCTCTCAATTGGGGCTGTATCTAACTCAATGATTAACTCACCTCCATCCGGCATTGCGTCTCTGGCGTTGAGGGCGAGGTTCAACAGCACTTGCTGCAACCGGGAGGAATCGGCAATGACCAAGCACTCATCCTCGCCTACCTGCCATTCGATATGGATGCTTTCGGGAAGTGTTCGCTCGAGAAGCTTGACCTGTTGGCTCATGAAATTCTCAAGGTTAAAAGGTTTCAGCTCCAAGAAGGAGCTGCGGCTAAAATCGAGGATTTGTAGAATGAGGTCAGACGCACGCGAAGCTTGCTCATGGATGACCGAGATCCTCTCCTTAGTCTTTGGAGACTGCTCCGACGCTTCTGCCATCATCAACTTCGAGTAGAGCATGATGACCGTGAGTATGTTATTGAAATCGTGGGATATCCCGGCGGCGAGCTGGCCCAGCGATGCCAGCTTTTCTTGCCGCTGAATGATGCGTCTCGACTCTCTCTCCTGGGTAACTTCTCGGATGACCATCACCCACCCAAAAGACTGATCTCCGCTAACCATCGGCTCGACAACAATTTCAAAGAATTTACCCCCCTGGCTTACCTCATGCCAGGCCTGGTCTTGTGGTGGGTTGAGCAATGAAGAGAGCTCCGTTCCTCCAAGTTGAACGAGGGCATCGCCGACATCCGCGTCCGAAAGAAGGGCAAGATACTCGCGTCCCAAGCGGTTTGCAGATACCACCTTTTGATCGCCACCTAACAGCACCATCCCTTCTGGGACTGTGTCGATAATCTGCTGCGTATGGTCTGCTTGATCCTGGATCTTAGCGAGAAGCTCGCTGCGTTCTTCTTCTGCCTGCCTCCGCGCAGAAACATCACGAGCGACGCCCAGGACCCCGGTGATTTCTCCGTCCTCATCCCGAATAAAACTCGTTCGAACCTCCGTCCAAACAGAATTTCCAGCGGCGTCTATTACCTCTAATTCCACGGACGCAGATTCGAAAGACTCCCTTGGGTCTGCTTCTGCTCTTTCCAATTCTTGTATCAGAGTTTCTGTCGCAATCTTGAAGGATTCCGGCGAAAGGAGGTCCTCGAAGCTTAAGGTAAGTGCATCTTCTACCGAATAA
>DAOWMX010000044.1 GCA_030642885.1 Anaerolineales bacterium
AAGATGCCAATGCGAGAGCAGCCCACTCTCGAGAGCTAAGTTTTCGCCGGTTCAGGAACCAATTAAAAAGAGCCACGAAGACAGGGTACACATACAACAACAATGAGTTAAGTGAAGCCGAGTTTCGTTCAAGGGCAGCGAAGTAGAGTGCGGATTGCCCGGCGTAGCCGACTGCGCCGAGCAGAATCAGAATAAATACCTGGCGGACATCGAATATTAATGTACGTCTGCGGAACAAAGCCAGATAGACTGCCAATAGAGCAGCGGCACTTGCAAATCGAAGGCTCAAGATCGTCACAATATTGAGATCTGCATTGATGGCCAGCTTCCCTAGAATCGAAAGGCTGGCGAATCCTGCAGCGGATACGGCGCACAGTCCCGCGCCGGAAAGTCGGGATCGATCTTCGTCGCTGCCTTTTCGTTGTGTTGCGGCAAAGAAAACGGGGGGCTGCTGTGATCCGTTGGTGGAGTCAGATGGGGCCATAACGATGAGTATACTTACGCTCTTTCTATTACCAAGTGAGCGAAAATAAACCGAGCAGGGTTTCGCGGTAGAATGGACTCTATGAAGAGACAACCATGAAGGATGACGGAATGAAAGTTGATGTCCAATCGGAGCACAACCAGAGTCGACCGCCCAGGCGGCGGCCGGAATGGATTAAGGTGAGCGCGCCATCAGGCGAGACCTACGAGTGGCTGCGAGGCATGATGCGCTCCAAGTCGTTACACACCGTTTGTGAAGAAGCCCGCTGTCCAAACATGGGGGAATGCTGGGGCTCCGGGACGGCGACGTTTTTACTTATGGGCGATGTGTGTACGCGCTCATGCGGCTTCTGTGATATCGCAACGGGGCGCCCCGCACCGCTGGACTGGCTCGAGCCCGAGCGGGTTGCGCGCGCCGTACAGGCGATGGATCTGCGCCACGTGGTTATTACCAGCGTAAATCGCGATGAGCGCGCCGACGGTGGTGCGCCTATTTTTGCGATGGTTATCCAGAGAATCCGCGAACTGCAGTCGGGCTGCTCCATCGAGGTGCTCATTCCTGACTTCAAAGGCTCAATCGAATCGCTGAAAATCGTTATGGATGCCCGACCTGAGATTCTCAACCATAACGTCGAGACTGTGCCGCGGCTCTTTAAGGAAGTTCAACCGCAGGATCATTATGAGTGGGCGCAGGCGACGCTCACCAACGCGAAGGGCTTAGACCCGGATGTACTCACCAAGTCAGGCATCATGGTTGGATTGGGGGAGACCATGGATGAGGTCAAGGTGGTCATGGAAGACCTTCGCTCTTGGGACGTTGACATCCTCACTATCGGCCAATACCTCCAACCCACGAAAGAGCATCTCCCGATTGAGCGCTACTACACTCCGGAGGAGTTCGAAGAATTTGAACGTTTTGGTAAGGATATCGGTTTCAAGTGGGTTGAAAGCGGACCATTGGTTCGTTCTTCATACCATGCAGAGAAGCAGGTCCGAGCCTTGAGTGTAGTCCACCGAAAGCTGTATAGGGCCGAAACCACAAACGCGTGAAGAGCGCCCGGCGCTAAAAGAATTCAGGGTACCCAGGGGCTCTCCCGGGTATTATTTTCCAACAAAGGAAATTTAGAGCAGTCTCCCGGAGACCGAAGATGATTGAATTGAGGATTATGCCCGTTGGGGAATATCAAACGAACTGCTATCTGCTTGTAGAGACTGAGTTTGGCGAGGGGATATTAGTAGACCCAGGCGATGAGGCACAGAAGATTCTGGATTGGATAGGAAATACAAACGTCACCAGACTCTTGCTTACACACGGACACTCGGATCACGTTGGTGCGCTTCACGCAGTTAAGCAGTCACTGGGGGTAAAAACGGGGATTCACCCAGCCGATGCGGAGGCTTTCTCCATCCAGGCTGATTATAAATTATCGCCAGGGGACATATTTAAGTTAGGGGACGCGCACATCGAGGTTGTTCATGTTCCCGGTCATACACCCGGAAGCGTCGCCCTAAAGCTCATCGAAGCTGATGGGTTTCATCAAGTCCTGTCCGGGGATGCGATCTTCCCTGGAGGACCGGGACACACGCAAACACCAGAGGCGCTGGCAACGGCGCTCGAATCATTGGCCCACACGGTCTTTACCTGGCCTGATTCGGTCCGATTACACCCTGGGCATGGAGAGTCGACGACAGTCGGTGCAGAGCGCGCGGCCTTCGAAACCTTCCGGGACAAGCCGCTTCCGCCTGATCTCTGTGGGGATGTGACCTGGGGTTAATCAAAAACTGGACGCAAGTGGATCGGATGGATAGCGTATGAAAAATTCCGGAATGATTGGGTTAGGATTTATTCGACTTATCGCCATGTGAGGTGTAATGAGCGAATATCGCTTTTTTCATTCGATTGAGATCCGCTATGGCGATATTGATGCCCAACGTCATGTGAATAATGCCCGCCACTTCACCTACATGGAACAGGCGCGGTCGAAGTACATCAAGGCGCTTGGATTATGGGAGGGATCAGATTTCGACGCGATTGGGATCATCCTCGCGGAGCAAAGCTGCCGTTACATCAACCCAATCCAATTAGAGAGCGACATTAAAGTAGGGGTTCGCACTGTGCGTCTCGGGGAGAAAAGTATAGAGACTCAATACTCGATACAGGACTCTCAAACAGGAGACGAATTGGCTGTTGGGCAAGCAACATTGGTCGCTTATGATTACCAACTGCGGAAATCCATTCCTATCCCAGATGACTGGCGTGTCGTCATCGCCTCGTTTGATGATATTTAATGTTGCAGCTAAATAAAAAGGATTTTCGCGGCGTTTTTCTAAGAAGTATTGGAATTATTAAGTTCCCGTTCCTAGATAACAATCTCGATCGTTGATGGATCATGAGAGGAACCGAAAAATGTATTTAGATGTAGCGCTCCCCCCTGTATCGCTCAAGGATGTGCCGGCGATTGCCGCAGCCGTGGAGGGAATGCGCATTGATGGTCTCTGGTCACCAGAGACGCAGCACGATCCGTTTCTCCCCCTGGCTCTGGTGGCAGAGCATACGAGCGAGGTGCATTTTGGTACGGCAGTGGCGATCGCCTTCGCGCGCAGCCCGGCGAATGTTGCGTATACAGCATGGGATTTGGCCGCGGCTTCGCAAGGAAGATTTATCCTGGGTTTAGGGACGCAAGTAAAACCGCATATCGAGCGGCGCTTCGGAATGCCCTGGCCAGAGTCGCCCGCAGGCAAGCTGCGCGAGTTCGTTCTGGCCGTGCGCTCTTTTTGGTCTGCATGGCAGGGGGAAGGGCGCCTGGACTATCGGGGTGAATATTACAAACTCACCTTGATGACGCCATTCTTTAACCCCGGACCGATTGAGTATCCTGATATTCCGATCTATTTGGCAGGGGTGAACCCCGGCCTGTGTCGATTGACTGGTGAAGTAGCCGATGGTTTCCATATCCACCCACTGCACACTGAGCGTTACCTGCGCGAGGTTGTTCGCCCCGCGATCGCGGAGGGCGCCAAGCGAGCGGAGCGAGATGAAGGCAAAATCCAGCTTTCAACATCCACATTTGTCGTGACGAATGCTCAACAGGAAATATTTGTACGCTCGCAAATCGCATTTTACGCATCCACACCGTCCTACCGCCGGGTGATGTCACTCCATGGTTGGGATGACGCTGCCGAAGAACTTTCGTCTTTAGCTCGACGGGGAGAGTGGGAGGCGATGTCAGATCTGGTGGATGACGAAATGCTGGCGACCTTCGCGGTAGTTGAGAAACCCGATGCGCTGGCGGGCGCGATTAAAAAGCGCTATGCGGGGCTTGTGGACAGGATCACGCCATATTGGTCGTTTAATCCCGGCGATGACGATGATTTCTGGCGTGTTCTCGTTGACGAGTGGCGGCGTACGTGATCATCGTCGATGGCCATGAAGATATGGCGTGGAACGCGCTCACTTTCGATCGTGATTACACACGTTCCGCGCTCGAGACGCGGGCAATGGAAGAGGAGACATCCATACCAGAGTGGAACGGCGACACGCTTCTTGGTTGGCCGGAGTGGGTCCAGGGCGACGTAGCCGTGGTCTTCGCCACGCTCTTCTCTACGCCACTTAGATGGAAGAAAGACCACTGGGACACCAGATGTTACGCTGATGCCGAAGAGGCGCACACACTCTATCGCTCTGATCTGGCGTACTACCATCGCCTGGTAGAAGAACATGCCGAGAAATTCCATATAATCCTCGACAAGCACGACCTTGGAATCACAGAGTCGGCTTGGCAGAAGGCTGAGGATGAAGAACGAAGCGTAGGAATGATATTGCTCATGGAAGGTGCTGATGGCGTGCGGTCACCGGGAGAACTGCAAGAGTGGTTCGATGGGGGCGTACGGATCCTGGGGCCTGCCTGGGCCGCCACTCGTTACGCTGGAGGGACAAGAGAACCAGGCCCTTTAACGGATCTCGGCCGAGAGCTCCTGGACGCCATGGCAGATGTTGGTATGATCCTGGATCTAGCGCATCTGGCTGAGGGGGGGGCCGTAGAAGCACTAGATATTTTCCCGGGTCCGATTCTAGTTTCACATACAAGCCCGCTCGCCCTGGTGCCCAGCGCGGAAAAACCCGAACGACACATCACCGACCTTGTTATCCGACGAACCGCTGATCGGGAAGGTGTGATTGGATTAGTGCTCGGGAATCGCTTCATAAAAGATGGATGGGAGCCTTCGCAAGGTAGGGAGATTGTTACTCTAGCAGATGTTGCAACGGGAATCGATTATATTTGTCAGATGCTCGGAGACGCTGCGCACGTTGGTATAGGAAGCGATTTTGATGGAGGGTTTGGTTTGGATAAAGTTCCTCAAGGGTTTGATAGCGTGGCCGACTTGTGGTTAATTGGCGAGACACTGGGCGCACGCGGCTATAATCAAGAGGATATTGAAGCAATCCTTGGGGAAAACTGGCTGCGATTTTTGCGAAGAGCCTTACCGGAGAACTGATTCATATGCGCGCTCTCACTCGAATGCAAATACACCTTGCGCGACTCTGGATGACTGTAATGTTAATCGGTTTGCTGATTTTTATGGTCGGCCTCCAACCCGATCTAATCGGTATGAACCGCAGCATTACAGTAGGCTTTGTTCAGATCGGTGTCTGGCTTACGGGGCTGGCGATTCTGCTCGTGGCGGCTTATTCAACTGTGCGAGTAATTCGCAACGGAAAAGCAAATTCTTTGCGAGCGGACATAGGAATAAGGCTAATAGCGACGGGCTACGTTGTGGCTGCTGTAGGATCGCTGGCTGACTTCATTGGTGTGGGCGCCCACCGAATGCCTGTGGTCCACTTTGGATATATTCAGATGATTGGTCTGGTAACGGGTGTGTTGCTCAGCATGCTCGGTGTGATCCTTTATATGCCCTGGACGAAGGAAGTAAACACCGAAGACAAAGAGCCTGACCCGACGGAAGAGATTTCAAGCCCCGAGAATATTTCGCTCCACTGATTCCACCATTCACAACAACGAAATTATGATTACTTGGAGATTCAGCCTTCCTGTAAGGCCGGGTTTAATTTAAGGATTCAAGGTGAACACGGCTGTCAGGGTACTCGGGGATAAGATGGGAGCCAAAAACTTATCCGCTCGGGTAATACAGAGTTTGACCTAATCAGCCGCCCTCTCGCTGGAGTGACCGGGGAACACTTTTTCTCCCGGTTTGATCGCGGCGTAGGCGTAGTTCACCGCAACGGTGACCTGGCCATAGCCGACGACGATCAAGTTGAGTGGGGCGAGCTCCTCTTGTAGAGCGATGTCACCAGCGGCGTATATACCCGGGAGATTGGTTTCCATTTTACTGTTGACCTTGATATAGCGGCGGCCGATTGTCTCCAAACCCCACTCGCGAATGGGCCCGAGGTCGGCTTTGAATCCGAGGGCTAGAATACCGGCATCGACCTCAATCGTTGATTCGTTGCCTGTGCGATTGTCGAAAATCACGGCACGCTCAAGGCTCTCGTCGCCTTGAAACTCATGCAGTTCGTAGAAGATGCGCGTATCAATGGAAGAATCCTTTAAGGCGTTCACGGAAGTGTCATGTGCACGAAAGCCCTCTCGTCGATGGATTAAGGTAACATGCTCGGCGATTGGCTCAAGGGCTAACGACCAGTCGACGGCGCTGTCGCCGCCCCCAATAACGAGTACGCGCATCCCGGCATAATCGTCGACATCCTTGACCCAATATTTCACCCCCTTACCTTCAAAGCGTGCAATACTCTCGTTTTTTAATTTATTCGGACGGAAGGCGCCAATACCTGCAGCAATTACGACGGTGCGAGAGTAATGGATGTCCTTGTCTGTCTCGATGATCCAGCACTCCTGCTCATCATCACCTCCGGGGAGAGGTGTCCGCCTGAGTGTTAGCGCCCGTTCCCCAAGCGCCATATAAGGCTTCCACTGAGAGGCTTGTTCGGTCAGGCAGGAGGCGAGCTCCTTCGACAGAATCGCTGGAAAACCGGGAGTGTCGAAGATCAGTTTATCAGGGTAGAGCGCGATTAACTGACCGCCGGGTTGAGGTAAAGCATCGATGATCTTGACCCTCATCTCGCGCAGCCCGGCGTAGAAAGCCCCAAAGAGTCCCGTAGGGCCGGCTCCGATGAATGTGATATCAAATACATCAACGATATTCTTCTTAGGGCTCATCATTTTGGCATTCCTCTGGGCTATGCAGACTGACACTAGTAGAAATATTGGGCACGCAGAAACGAATTTAAGTTGGAGATGCGACTTGTTTCTCGGAAGCACCCTTGTTTAAGGTCATTGTTCTGGGTGAAGGAGGGTACCCTTAGGCTAGGAAAACCACCACCACCAAAGCAATTGCAGCGAGGAACCCGGCGGCAGCAATAAAAAGCGCCCGGACCTCATCCCATGGTCGCTGATCCACCAATCGGCCATTTTCTCCTGAGTCCCAGACGGCCTCAAATCGCGGTCCAAGGAATATTGTGAGAGCAATACCAGCCAGCAAGCCGCCCAGGTGACCCCAATTGTCAATTCCAGGCATAAGGCCGAGGCCAAGGTTCAAAAGAGCCACAAGCACGATCTGGCGTAATTGTATTCGGCCAAAACGGCCGAATAGACCGCGGTGAAGGTACAAGAAAGCCCCTAACGCCCCCAGTAGACCGAAAATTGCACCGGAAGCGCCGGCCGAGGGGTGTGGGCTGAAAGCCAGGCTTAGAATCACCCCCGCAATTCCGCACAGCAAGTAAACAGCAACAAAACGAGCCGTGCCGAAGAAGCGCTCCACGGCTGGACCGATTGCGTAGAGTGAGTACATATTGATTAAGACGTGAGGAATTGTAACGTGAAGGAAAATTGGGGTGATGAAACGCCAGATTTCACCCGAAAGGATTTCGGGACCGGATTTCGCCCCCATCTCTAACAACCAATCGAACTGAAGTAACTCGACGGAAAGAAACTGTCCTAAAAAAACGACCAGGGTGATGGCGATTAAACTGTAAGTGCCTGGGAATTGTCTGAAACCAGGGCGCGATTTCGTGGTTTGTGTGTTGGTCTGGCGGGAGGAGCGGACTGGGCTTGGTCTTCCGGCAGGATTTCTTGGGTCATAGCCGCACCTGTCTCGGATTCGTGCGGCGATGTTCGGAGGCGATGATCGCCATGATCGCATCTACCGTTGCGTCGAGTTGATCGTCTGCATTTACCACGTAGTAGTCGAAGAGTTCTACTTTTTGTAATTCCTCGCGCGCGGTTTCAATCCGCAGCTGAAGTTTCTCCTCGGATTCCGTACGGCGCGCCTTCAAGCGGGCAATGAGTTCCTCCTCGTTTTGTGTTGAAAGGAAGATCAACAATGCCTCGGGGAAAAGTTGGCAGATCGTTTCGGCGCCCTGTACGTCGATACGCATGATGACGTCCTGCCCGCTGGCGAACGCATCCCGCACTTGCTGCCTAGGAATCCCTTTGTGCTCGTCATAGACAAGAGCGTGTTCCATCAACTCATCCCGTTCTATCATGGCGATGAACTCATCCGCGCTGACGAAGAAGTAATCAACTCCCTCAATTTCACCTTTCCGTTTCGGTCGCGAGGTTGCTGTCACCACAAAGTGGAAAGGCAGTTGAAGTTCCTTCATGCGCTGAAGAACGGTGTCCTTCCCAACTCCAGAAGGTCCGGATAGTACAATGAGCAAAGGCTGCTTTTGTTTATTGGCGAACTCACGATACATGTATTGATACCTCCCAACGCGGTCAGTATAATCTATTTACGGGAGGGTAAGATGCCGACGTATGATTATTTGTGCCGCGACTGTGGAAAACACAACTCGATTTATCAGGCTTATGAGGAGTACGGCGTAGTTCCTGTTGTCTGTCGGTATTGCAGCAGCGAAAAATTAGAACGAATTATTGGCAGAATTCGAGTTGCGCGCTCGGAAGAATCCCGGATCGAATCCCTGGCAGATCCGAGTGCATGGGGCGACTTCGACGAATCCGATCCCCGTTCGATGGCGAAAATGATGCGCAAAATGGGCAACGAAATGGGCGAGGAGATGCCGCCCGAATTTGATGAGGCTATCGATCGGCTGGAGTCTGGAGAAAGTCCGGACGAGATTGAGAAGAGCATGCCTGATCTAGGTATGAACGATGGATTTTAGGCTGAAGCGTCGACCATAGTTAGGACATATTCCCCTCGCCCCAACTGTTGTTTTATACTTCATCCATCGCCAGTGAAAATCATGCGCACTTTTTTTGCGACGGCTAACCCGAGCTTTGTGTGTTCAGAAGCATCAAGGTGAGAACCGTCAATTTCGCTGGAGCGAACAATCTCACCGGTATCTAGAAACGCACAATGAAAATCCGCGGCGATCGACGCGTACCGCTCGGCAAACAAGTGCGATTGGGTCACAGCACTCTCGAGGGCATCTGTCTCACCAGTAGAGAATCCGATGGGCGGGGGAGCAAGGAGAAGAACAGCGGGAGCGCTGCTTACAGGGCCTGCTCCGCTGTGGCGGATGATGTCCAATAAGACATCGATCCCTTTGCCGACATCGTCCGGGGAAACAGACGATCTCATTAATAGATCGTTGGTGCCCAACATCAGGATGACGAGGTTCAAAGGGCTGTGGTTTGCGAGAGTGGATACCAGATCGGCTTTACTTGTATTGAAACCAGCAAATGCCTTGCCCTCGATGGCTGTCCTTCCGTTTTGGCCATCTTCGATTACACGATAACTCTCACCCAACTCGTTTTGCAGGACGCCAGGCCAGCGAATGTCCTGCGGGTAGCGCTCCCAGGTAGCTGGGTTATATCCCCAAGTATTTGAATCGCCAAAACACAGTAATGTAACCAATCAAAAAGCCTTTCTTTGGCTTTGCTCCTTTTATCTTAAGCGCGCTGCGCCGCGGGAGGATCCCGCCCAGTCATCATCTGAAATGTGGGCATGAGTACGTTAAGAGGGATTTCTTCCTATTTGTCCGTATCCGTTGATTCAGGCTTTAGGCGTCCCATCACCGCGTGCCGGACTTCATCTTGTAGCGCATCGAAGGATTGCTCGGCGTTGAGTATAACCCAGCGTTCAGGAGACTCAGCTGCCAATTTGAGATAACCGCGACGTACGCGGCGGTGGAAGTCGATGTCATACGCGTCCATGCGGTTCCAGTTTCCGTCAGCCTCGCGACGGCGCAATCCTTCTTCAACGGGAAGATCGAGCAACAGCGTGAGATCAGGGGTGAGGCCACTGGTTGCGAAATTGGTGATCGCCTTTAGCGTTTCCAAGGGTAAGCGTTGGCCATATCCCTGATAAGCGAGCGAAGAGTCAAAGAAACGGTCAGAGATGACGGTCAAGCCGTTTTCTAGATTGGGGCGTATAACCTCGGAAATGTGCTGCGCGCGTGAAGCAGAGAAGAGCAGGAACTCTGTGCGCGCATCCATGTCGGTATTCTCGAGCTCCATAATCACATTGCGGATCTGATCTCCTATTGGAGAACCGCCAGGCTCACGTGTGAGCAGAACCTCAATCTTCTCGGCGCGCAGGTACTCTGCAAGGCATTGTGCCTGCGAAGATTTACCCCCTCCGTCTGGTCCCTCCAAAGTGATAAACAGATTCAATTGCGAAAAATCCTCACGCGTCTATGTGGTTCCTTCCCATAGGAATGCGAAACCAGATTTGCCTGGCGAGCCATTTGATGCTGTAGCCGGCGAATGTAGGATGATGTGGGCGAGAGATCGATTGAGCGAGTGCCATCGAGCACCCTCTGAATTGCGCTGTTCGTCTCCTCAAGAGCCTTGTCCATGGTCGGGTCGTCTAAGCTCGATGAGCGTAAATTGTAGAGGTCAATTAGAAAGCCCTCCATCTGATTGACGGTATTGGAGCGCAGAACATAAATCGGCATCCGCCGGGTTTCTGCGTCTTTAACCACTCGAGGGCGCTTACGGAAATTGGATCTCAGGGTTACAAGCACCTCCGCATCACCCAGAGAATCTGCAAGAATCGCGGGTACACCCAGACGCTTGGATGCTTGGCGCAAGCGATTGCGAGCAACGCCGAAGGGAAAGATGCGGATTGGAGCCAGGGGTTTTCCGGGCATGTGCGGCGCCGTCGGCGAATAAGGAAGTCCGTCTGCGTTGTTCTGTGGAGCGGTGGGCAGTGCGGTCTGCCGCCGATATCCGGATTGCGGCGCGCGGCTAGCGGAGGGCGAAGCCCTGGGAATTTCAATTTTTATCTCACCGTCTTTGTCGCGGTAACGCACTTCGGGATGCAGAGGGCGGCCTCGCAGCATGGCATCGACAGCAGCAGAGACATCGTGGTGGACAGCTAATCGTTCGCGATCCAGAATCTCTACCAACACGGTAAAGGTTGGCGCTGCGCGGCGCTCAAGGACTGTCTTTTGTGTGCCGCGGCGACGGGCTTCTTCGTCTGAAAGAGTCACGGACTCTATGCCGCCGATTAGATCCGAGAGGGTTGGGTTCAACAACAAGTTCTCGAGCGTATTTCCGTGGGCGGTGCCAATCAGTTGGACG
>DAOWMX010000080.1 GCA_030642885.1 Anaerolineales bacterium
CCTGGTTTAGGTACGAGCCTGAGCTTGGCCCGTCTGAGAATGCCCAATGTGCCCTCTGAGCTGCAGAGCAAGGGAGTTAGGTTCAACCCTGCGGTTGGTGGATAGGGAATCGCTTCGTCAAACCAGACAGCCGGGGCTCCCGGAGAATAATCAGCAAGATAATTCAGGCTGTAGCCAGATGCCCGTCTCCATGTCCGCGGCCAACGTTCACGAATTGTTTCGCGATGAGCATCAAGGATTGAAAATACTTTTCGGTAAATCTCTCCTTCAAGGTTTTCGCCCGCTTGCTTCATCTTGAGTGAATGTGGTTCGAGCGGTGCAAATGTAGCGACCGACCCGTCACTTAAAACCACCTCGGCTTCAAGTAGATGATCGATAACCAACCCATATCGTATCGAATGCGCCCCCGTCGCATTATTGCCGATCATTCCCCCAATCGTCGCTCGATCAGCCGAGGCGGGATCAGGTCCGAACCTGAGGCCGTGGTCCGCTGATATCCGGTTAAGCGCTGCCAAGACGACCCCTGGGCCGACTTCAACAACAGATTCCTCGGGTGAAAGTGAGTGGATTTGATTCAAATATTTAGAACAATCGAGAATTATCCCGTGCCCGAGTGACTGCCCGGCCATACTAGTCCCGGCTCCTCGAGCAATCACTGATACGCCATAGTCCCTGGCGATCTCGACAACCGCGCAAATCTCATCTTCATCCCTCGGAAGCACAACACCAAGAGGTTCGATTTGGAAATTCGACGCATCCGTGCTGTAAAGAACACACGTAAACGGATCAAATTGCACCTCACCTTCAAGGCGCATTTGTAGATCCCTTTGCAATTCGTTAAGCGTCTTCGCTGACAATTTTCCCATGTAGAGGTTTATAGTACGATTTCGTGGAATTTCATGATGTCTTAGGATGCAATTAGCTGGATAATTCGTAACTATCCGGCAGAAGATAGGGACGGAACTCTCTCTCGAGACGTTGTGGGAGCTTTCCAGTGATTACAACCCGCTCGCGATCGTAGGAAATATTAGCAACTTCTCCATGATCGTGGAATATGCTAATTAAGTGACCTTCCTTATACGGCAACTCTACAGTCACATCCAGCGAGTCTTCAAACATTACTCGCTCAATAACCGCGAACAAAGTGTTCACTCCCTCTCCCGTACGCGCTGAAATTGGAACGGCGCGCTCGAAGGAATCGACCTGGTCGAAAACATATTCCTGATCAGGGAGCAAATCAATCTTATTCAAAGCAGTAACCATCGGAATACCAGAAACCTGTATCTCCTTGAGCGTTGCCTGGACAGCCTCTGCTTGAGAAGCAGCGTTCGTATGAGAAATATCGACGACATGGAGGAGTAAATCTGCTTCATGGATCTCCTCCAGGGTTGCTCTGAATGCAGCAATGAGCCCCGTGGGTAGTTTCTGAATGAACCCAACCGTATCTGTAAAGAGGAATGGATGCTTTGTCGAAGAAATCACTCGCCGGGTTGTAGGGTCTAGCGTCGCGAATAGCTCGTTGGCCACATAAACTTCAGCTTCTGACAAGAAATTTAAAAGGGTTGATTTACCTGCATTTGTGTAGCCAACAAGCGCTACTGTGGGAATCGCAGACCGTTTCCTGCGCTCTCGGTGTCGGCTACGGTGTGCGCGGACTTTCTCCAATTCTTTCTTCAAGCTGGCGATCCGACGACGGATTTGGCGGCGGTCAACTTCAAGCTGGGTTTCGCCCGGTCCTCGAAGCCCAACACCGCCAACAGATCCAGACCGTCCTCCACCTCCACCTGCCTGCCTGGCAAGATGTGTCCAAGCCCGAGTAAGTCTAGGCAATTGGTACTCATATTGAGCCAACTCGACTTGCAGAGCGCCCTCACGTGTTTGTGCATGCTGAGCGAAGATATCAAGGATTAACGCGGTGCGATCGACGACTTGAACAGATTCCCCAAATTCCTTCTCTAGCTCTCTCTGATGCCTGGGGTTGAGCTCATCATCGAACAGCACGACATCTGCGGCGAGATCCTCCACCAGAGCTTTAATTTCCTTGATTTTCCCGGACCCCATGTACGTTTTCGAATTGGGATGTTCAAGAGTCTGCTGTGCCTGCCCTACAACGCCCAACCCAGCCGTTTCAGCAAGAAGTGCGAGTTCTTTAAGCGAATCGTCAATCGTAAGCAAACCAGGTTGGTTTTTGATATTAAGACCTACCAGGAAAGCTCGTTCCTGTGGATTGGTCGTCGGTGTAGCGACTTTACTCATCATTTGCACTCCGCACACGACCGAGCAAGCGCGCCGCCAAATCATCCGGTGGTGACTCTCGGAAGGGGAACATCAAGTGGAAGGTGCTGCCTGGGCAAAGCTCTTCATCATAACCCTGTGATTCGGCCCATATAGCGCCCCCATGCGCTTCGACAATCCCTTTCGCCAAGTGCAACCCAAGACCCGCACCAGGCCCCACGCCATCGTTACGTCCATACCCTGACCGCCCTCCTGCACCGAATTTCTCGAAAATCGTCGCTTGTGCACTTGGGTCGATACCAACACCGGTATCCGTGATCGTAAGCTCGATGAAGCCAGGAAGCATTCTTCCATCCACGATGATCGAACCACCTTCTGGTGTGAATTTTACAGAATTATCAAGCACATTGATGATTGCTTGTAGAAGCCTTTCGGTGTCAACGAACACTGTTTTTTCCGCCGCTGGAAAATTTTTTATCTCCAACTTCTGCGATCGCTCGGCAGCTCTGGCTTCCATCTCTGTCTTCGCCTTCTCGAGCAGTTTCTTTATCTGTAATGGTTGATAGTGCAACAGCAGCATATCCGTATCAATCATGGAGATGTCGACCAATTCGTCGATAGTGTGTCTCAATTTCTGAATCCCTGATTCCACACCAGCTACTAAAGGACCACTTTCTAAGTCGCCATCCAACAGCATTTCTTTAAGCATTTCCGAATAACCCTCAATAAGAGTCAGGGGTGTTCTCAATTCTTGTGATGCTACTGCCACGAAATTCAAACGGGTTTCATCGAGTAACTCAGAAGCTTCTTGAAGCTTATCTCGGCTCGTTGTGAGCTTCTCAATAATCGTCGCGAATTCCCGATATGCAGCGTATTCAATAATTTGACAGAATTGAGCCTCAAGATCGTTTTGATATTTCAGCGCCATCTCAGGTTCCGAATTCTTTTGGATGACGGCAAACGCTGCATTCCGAAGAGCATGCAGCACGGGGACGATGCCTCGCTCTTGATACCCTCTCAACGCTTCTTCCACCGAGTCAAACGTTATCGGAGCAACAATTAATTCGTCGATACGTTTTTCCAGAACGTTTGATTCAGCGGTGAGCATAGCTTCAAGGAGGGTATCAAGAAATTCTTCCAGCACATTTGGTGAAAGCGTTGAATCCTCGCAATTAATTGCCAGCATCCTTACAGATTCGTTCACCCAATCCTGTCGGTGCTTAAGGAAGAAATCAACTGTATCGATCATTTGTTGTCCATCATCCGTAATAGCGCGCTCCAACTCTCAACGAATTCGTTAAGTCTACTCAGAATCTTAACCTTGGGTACATCTATCCATCGCTTAGCGTTGAATCTCCAACCAGTGCTCTAGCGTTCGACCAACCTGTTCCAGGCTATCTGCGGATACTTTGTCAACCGTGTCATCGATCGTGTGCCAGTAGGGGTAGTCGAAATCTATGATGTCAACTGCGGGAACACCAATCCGCAGAAACGGCGAATGATCATCGATCATTGAATACTTTGGAGTTTGTATAAATGCCGTGTAATCTAACTGATCAGCCAGCTCCCAGATCTCTTGCACAAGGTCGGGGTCAGAGTTTTTCTCGATATAAAGCTGCAGATCCCGGTCCCCGACCATGTCGACAATCACTGCCGCTTCTAATTCTTGAGAGAGGTTATCAACGAAGAAAGACGAGCCAACGATCCAGTCCCATCCGTCAATATTCCCGCTGTCTTCTGCATCAAAAAACACCAGCCAAATCGGCTGTCTTAACCGATCCCTATCTAACGCATGGGCAAGTTCTATCAGAACCGCAACTCCCGACGCACCGTCATTGGCTCCTGGTACCGGCGCCTCGGGGTAAATTGGATCCCGATCGGCATAAGGTCGGGTATCGTAATGTGCCCCTATTAGGATAGGTCTATTCTCACTAACACCTTCCGATTTAGCAATGATATTTATCAGCGCTGTTCCCCGATAATTGAAGTGCTGGATCTCAGTCTCCCAGCCGATTGATTCCAGCTGTTCGACGACCCATGCGGCGGTTTTCCGGCTCTCTTCACTTCCGGGTATGCGCGGACCGAACGCCATCTGCTCTTCTACATACATAAGCGCGTTCTGTCCATCGAATTGTACATCTTGATTGGGCGTAGAACACGAAACTAGCGCAAACAACAGAATCACACACAAACTTCGCATAGCCTTTCTAATTATCAAGGAACTGTAAAAAAGTCGATGGTTTATCTCCATATGGCTATGCGCAATCTTCGTGTGTGTTTATTAGAAACTCGGCCAATATCATTGCTGACCTTTCAGCATAGGCGTTGGCGCGCTCACGCCGATTCCTCTTCCGCCCATCTTCCAGAGGCGGCATTAAACCGAAGTTCGCTTTCATCGGTTGAAACAATTTCGTATCGGCGTGAGCAATATAATGCGCCAATGAACCGAGCATCGTCTCCCGCGGCATTACTAAAAGATCCTCTCCTTTTATTAGTCGAGAGAGGTTTATTCCTGCCAATAAACCCGTTGCGATATTCCCTAAGTATCCTTCCACACCCGTCAGCTGGCCAGCGAAGAAGAGATCACTCCGGTCTACGTGCTGTAAATTCGACTGCAACTGCATCGGGGCGTTCAAGAACGTGTTGCGGTGCATTTGCCCATAACGCTGAAAACGCGCTTTTTCCAGTCCAGGTATCATCCGAAATACATTGCGCTGCTCGTCGTAGGTCAAGTTAGTTTGGAAACCCACCATATTGTAGAGACTTCCCGCCAGGTTATCCTGCCGGAGTTGAAGAACAGCGTGGGGCCGTTTCCCACTCCTGGGATCTATCAGTCCTACCGGACGCATAGGTCCAAAAGCTAAACTATCTCTGCCTCGCTCGGCGATAATTTCAACCGGCAAACATCCCTCAAAGTAATGATGCGCACCCGCGCGCACTCCCTCTTCGATCTCTTTTTCAAAACTCCTTAGAGGGATCCTTTCCGCTCGGAGCAAGTTATCTATGAATGCTTCATATTCATCTTTGTTTAGGGGACAGTTGATGTAGTCCCCCTCCTCACGATCGCCTCTCTCATATCGTGAAGCACGGAAAGCGATCTCCATGTTGATGCTATCCGCGTCGACAATTGGTGCGAGCGCATCGAAGAAAAAGAGATGATCCTGACCAGACAAGCCGCCAATCGCCTGCGTCAGTGAGTCTGAGGTTAAAGGACCGGAGGCGATGATCGCAAACCCCTCCGGGATGCTCTTGGCTTCGTTGCGGTTGATCTGAATCCGGGGGTGTTTTCCAATTTGCTCCGTCACATCTCGTGCAAAATGCTCACGATCAACGGCTAAGGCACCCCCTGCTGGAACTGCGTTTCGCTCTGCGCAGATTAATAATATTGAACCTAAAGCCCTCAATTCTGTCATCAGGACTCCAGAAGCGCGGTCTGGCAGCTTAGACCCAAGCGAATTGGAACACACTAACTCAGCAAGATATCCTGTTTGGTGCGCTCCCGTTGAAAAATCAGGCCGCATCTCAAAGAGACTGACGCTGATACCACGCTTCGCCAGCTGCCACGCTGCTTCACTGCCCGCCAATCCTCCCCCCACCACTACTGCATCTGCATTCATCCTGCGATTCTATCACGCCAACGTTGGCATAGTTCTTGCAACATTATTGCCAGCATAGTCCAGTCGATGTATACTCACCTGCGAGGCGCAATATGTTTCGTCAGACCCAAGACCATTCACTCAGACCGCTTACGACTGCTCACCTAGCTCAGACAATGAGCCTACTCGTTTTATCCAATCAGGAGCTGCACGATCGAGTCATCACAGAACTTTCATCGAATCCTGCGTTGGAGCTCCTTGACGAGCGCATCTGCCCGGGCTGCCATAAGCCTCTGAGCAATACCGGACCCTGCCCCGTATGCAGTCGTCAGGTTGAAGGCGAAGAACCGATCGTGTTTCTCTCACCTCGCGATTCCTACCGGCCTTCACGAAAAAGAACCCTTGAAGATCAACCACTTGATCAAGAACCCGCTGCTCCAGAGGATCTTTCCATATATGTTCTGCGCCAACTCGCGGCGGATCTCCAACAGGAAGACAGGCACATCGCGGTTTACATACTTGCCAGCCTGGACGAAGACGGCTTCCTAACCAGCCCCCCACCCTACATAGCGCAAGCCACACGTTCCAGCCTGCCGCAAGTTATGAGGGTCATCAACATGATATATAAAACCGACCCAGTCGGCCTGGCGACAGAGGGCCCCCGACAAACTCTTCTCGTTCAGCTCGATCAATTAGACGAAGTAGAAGAACCACAAAGCGAGCTGGCTCGCCGTTTGCTGCGAGAATCTTTTCCGGAACTGGGGCGCAGGGAGTACGACAAGATCGCTCACAGCCTCGAAGTTAGCCCTGCTGCAGTGAAGGAAGCAGCCACTTTCATTCACGACAATTTAAACCCCTACCCCGCTCGAGCCTACTGGGGATCCGGACGGCAGCCGCAATCTGGCGACGCAAATGTTTACCACACACCAGACGTCATGATCTCGCACAACCCCTCCGTCAATGATGGCCCGCTGATGGTTGAAATATTCTCATCGATTTCTGGCTGGCTTCGGGTGAACCCCCTCTTCCGGCAAGCCATGCCGGAAGCTGATGAAGATCAAAGCGATGAGTGGACTGAGCATCTGGAAAAAGCGAATCTCTTTGTAAAATGCATCCAGCAACGCAATAACACAATGCAGCGCCTGATGGGCTTGCTTGTATCGCAACAAAGTGGTTTTATTTTAGATGGCGCTCGCTTCCTCATACCCATGACGCGCGCCCAAATTGCAGAAGAGATCGGCGTACACGAATCCACAATCTCTAGAGCAGTTGCGAATAAATCGGTCGCAATGCCAAACGGCAAAATAATTCCTCTTGCTAAATTCTTCGACCGCAGCCTTTCCGTGCGTGATCGGATCAAAGAGATTGTCGAGAACGAATCCAAGCCACTCACAGACGATGTGATCGCCTCGCTTTTACAAGAGGAAGGGATTAAGATAGCACGCAGGACTGTCGCGAAATACCGTGCGGTTGAAGGTATTCTGCCAGCTCGATTACGCGGGGCAAGAAAATTGTCGCAGGCAGCCTAAGGTGTAATCTTTGGCTAAGGATACTTCTCCCACCAATCCGATCTCCCGCTTATTTAAGTCTGATCCCTACCGCGAGCTTTTCCTCTCCCTCGCTGATACTCTAGACAACTCCGTCCTGGTTTTATCCGGGACGGAAACGCGTCTACTCACATGCAACCATGAGTTCCTGCTTCTCTCAGGCTACGCCCGGAAGGATCTTGATGACTTAAACCCATCCACCCTTTTTCCTGGTGAAGAAGGCCATGTCATGCTCGAGCAGATTCTTGACGCCTGGGAGAACCCGGAGTGCAAACTCCACGATATTCCGCTGCGGACACGTACGGGGGAAATCGTCCTCATTGATCTCGAAGCGCACCCAATCGCCCCACCTCGAACAGCTGTCCTTCTTCAAATAAAGCCTGCGAGTGTACGCTCACAAAAAGAGCAACGCAAACTTGCTGAGGAGACGCTGCTTGGTAATTTGGAGAACATCACAAACTTGATCCTGACGGGAGGCACATCTGCTCTACCAACGGCACTTGAGCTATGCCAGGATCCGCTTTGCGCGTCTTACACTGCAATCTATCGACTCTCGGCAACCTCCCCAGACTATTTCATTGAGGGCGTACTACCCCCTGAATTCCCAGAATCGGTCCCTGCCGCTGAAATCGGCAATTTGCAGTTACTAACATCTTGGAGCCTGGGCCAACGCCCAGAGGGCGAACTACATCGTGCAGCGAGAACGGCAGAGCTCACCCATCTAAAAACCGCATTGATTGGGGATGATTCTGCCTGGATCGGTATATTCATCGTCGCCTGGAAAGAGGAGATCGCGTTAAGTTCTGACATCGATCCACTGATCCGCATCATTGCCAACCTCCTCCATACTGCGATCTATCTGAGCCAACTGCGATCCACCATCATCGAGGACGAAACGACGATGGAGACGCTCGATGCAGAGATCACAAGCCAATTCGAGGCTATCTCTGATACGCTGATAATAGTGGACTCTTCACTCACAATAATTAGAGCGAATTCAGCGATCAGACGGCTGCTTGGTTACCGCCCGAATGAAGTTAAAGACCTTGCCATCCAGGATGTTCTTGTAGGTCCTGAGGACGTAACAACGACAATCCTCGATGCATTGGGGCACAAGCGCATTGCAGAACGTTCTAGGCTCATACTTCACCATCGCAATGGAACACGTCTGCCGGTCCATTTACGTGTCGTTCCTATGGCTGGATCTGCAGACGGTCAATTTCTCATTGTTCTAGGTGATCAATCCGAACAGCAGGCCATTGAAGATCAAACAGAAATCCTGGCGCAGAGAGCGCTGCTGGGAGAAGTCACTGCGATTTTCGCTCATGAAGTGAGAAATCCCATTA
>DAOWMX010000178.1 GCA_030642885.1 Anaerolineales bacterium
AACCGCCCGCTAGAGCGGTTTCGGGTGGGTTGGCTCGATTAAAGCCTTGCGGACAAAAGAGTGAATCGGTGAACTGCGCCGCTTAACCATCATAACGGTTACTTCGGCGCCGCGAGCCACCCGTTCGGGTAATGTGCCCACGAGGAAGTTTGTGAACACCGGCTCTTCCGTTGCGCCGATCACGATCAAGTCATAATCCTTGGCTGATGATAGGATTGACTCCACCGGATCGTCACCCTCGACATACATCGTCTCAATCGGCACACCATCAACACCGTGGATGCTCTCGGCGACGGCTCGTTCTGCGCGGATTCGACCGACTTCATCAACATCTGGGGGCAGGACGTGGAGGACGGTCACCGTCGCAGGTTCAGGCTTCTCAGCGCTAGCCATGTTAACCGCAATGCGAACCGCCCGACGCGAATTGCGCCCACCCGTGACGGGAACAATGACACGTTTCAAAGGACGCCACCGCCTGTGGCGCACAACAATGACGTCGGTCGGTGGATTGTCAACAATTGGATCGGCGACGGACCCAAACAGCTTCCCTGAAGATTTCGTGAATCCCGGCCAACCCAGCACGATGAGATCTGACGCATTCTCAATCGCCGTCTGACGGATCGCATGGGACACATTTCGCCCTAGGCGGATGATCGTATGTACTGGAACATCATTCTTCTTTGATTGCCGGATGACGTCGTCAAGATACTGGCGACCATCTCTGAGAAACAACCTGCCCTCGGATAGGTTAAGTTGGACGGGAACCTGCACCACATGCAGAGCTAAGACTTCCCCGCCCTTATTACAGGCCAGCAGCGCTCCAATCTTACCCAGGATGCGAGCCTGCTCTCGATCAGCGACAGGGATGAGGACGGAGTAATCCCGGCTTACCAACACCTCTTCCAACAGAATCTCTTTGGGTTTCTCCATCTCCTCGATCCGGGAGAAATAAAAGGCGTATGCAAGAAGCCCGATGGCAATCCAGACCACGGCGAAAACCCAGGCGATCGGGCTGAAGCGGAAGACATTTACCGCCAGGAAGACATTTGAGATTATTGCCAGAACCGGAATGATCGGGAATAGTGGAACACGAAAACCGCGCTCAAGTTCCGGGCTTTGTAAACGCAGGAAAAGCACCGCGAAGTTCACTAGCATGAACAGCAGCAGGAACATTATGCTGGCTGATGCAGCGACGTCCTCGATGGGAAGTGTCCACGCCATGAGCGTCATCAACACTCCCGTCGCTACAACCGCCAAATACGGCGTGTGACGCTTAGGATGGATCCGAGCAAAAAATTCTGGAAGGTTGTGGTCCCTCCCCATGGCAAAAGAGACTCGAGAGGAGGCATAGGTCGTTGCGTTTAGCGCCGATGTTGTGGAAGCGAGTCCGCTCAGCAACAGGATCAGCCCACCAATACCCCATGGGAAGACCTGTTGCGCTACTTCAATAATCGCGATTTCCCCCTTATCGCCCAGGTACTCATATGCAGCAAGGTCTCCTGGCGGGGTGATCGCACCGACCGCCACGATACCCACCAGGATATAAACCACAACTGCTACGGATATTGAGATAAAAATCGCTTTCGGGATATTTCGAATCGGGTCGAGAACTTCTTCACCCGATTGAGCGATGATCTCATAACCTTCAAAGGCGATAAACGTGAAACCCATAGCGATGAAAACACCAACAAGTCCGTTTGGTAAGAATCCCGTAGTAAAGCGGCTTTGCCAGCCATCCACGCGCGACATCGCGAGTGCGCCGAAGATGACCAATAGCCCGAGGATGACAATCTTGATCAGTGTAAGTGCATTACCAATGCTCGCTGTCTCAGAAGAACCCATGTAATTAATGATGGTGAATGTGAGGATGATGAGCGTCATAAATAAAAACGAAACCTGACTGACTGTCAGACCAAAAGTCGGTATCCCGGCAACATGGATCAATTCAGCGGCAAAGCGACCGAATGCCAGTGCGTACAAGCTCCCGGCCACAGCTTGCGCAAACCAGCTCATCCACCCGGAGATAAAACCAAGAGTACCGCCGAGGGCTTCCTTGATCCACTGGTATCCACCCCCCGCGCCTGGAAGAGCTGAGCCTAGTTCCGCGTAGGCCATTGCCGTGAGAGAGGTGACCAACCCGTTGAGAAAAAATGCCAGAATCAAAGCAGGACCGGCGATCCCCGCAGCGATGCCGGTGAGGACAAATATCCCCGCGCCGATCATGCCGCCGATCCCGATCATCGTTACGGTAAATAAGCTGAGTTCACGACTGAGCGTGACTTCGCCGGAGTCAGATGACTCTATGGGTGTCGTCTCCGCCATATACAGGTCAATCCTTAATAAGGAATTCGCATAAGTTTACCCCGATTCATTAGTTTAGTGAGAGAATCCGCACATTAAATATTCCTGACACACATGGACCGTTTGGATACCTTCCAGTGGTGCTTGTTGTATACTCCCACAATCATCGGGGGTTATGAGCAGAAAGTAAAGACGCCAAATATGTTATCGTCATCGCGCATGAAAAAGAACGGATTTCAGACTCTACTTATCCTAACACTGGGGTTATGGTCAATCGCCAGCCTTCTGCGCATCATTCAATTTACCTTCTCCCCCGCCGGCGCGAATGACCTCTACGTCTATTGGTACGCCGGCCACTTCGTGCGCGAAGGCCAAGATCCGTACGCCGCATTTCTCACAGACCAGAAACCATCATTGCCAATACAATATCTCGACAAAACGGTTACGGATCTTCGCGATGTGGTGGTTCCAGGTTGGGTTCCCGCACCTGCGCTCACTTTCCCATTGATTGCAATTCTCTCGTTTTTTTCCTTTCTATCCTGGCCCCTCGCTAAACTGGTGTGGTTGGGGTTCAATCTGATCTTTATCTTCATGATTCCACTGCTCATCTTACGTATCTTCGCTCCCGAAGAGCGATGGGATAGATGGATAACGGCGGTCTTCGTTCTGGTTTTCGTCGGACTAACTTCCACTCGCTATGCCGGCAGCAGCGGGCAAGTGACCTTTCTAGTGCTTCTCCTCGCACTCGGCTCGATACATTTTTCAAAGAGCCGCCCTTACACAGCCGGCATCCTTCTCGGCATCGCGCTCTCAAAGTACTCCCTATCTATCGGCTTTTTCCTTTACCTGCTCCTCTTTGAGCGAAACTACAGGACCACGCTTACAGCTCTCGCAGTTCAAACCTTGGGACTTTTGGGTTTATCAATAATGAGTGGAACCGGGATAGTTGAAATCGTGCGCGGGTACATCTTCATGCTCGTTCACCACTCACAACTGGAAGGGATCCACCTTGCCTCCCTCTTTCCATCACAACCGTGGGAATTACATATCGCCATCCTTCTCACCCTGGTTGTCTGTATTCCCCTCCTGCTTTGGTACAAACGAAACAAAGAGCAGATTATCAACAAGCGACTTTCCCCAACTCACCGCCAACATCTTCTTACCGTACTCTCTTTATGGGCGCTTCTTGTAGCTTATCATCGCGCCTATGACGTTGTACTATACATCCTCTTCATCTCGATCGGTCTCCAATTGGTTCGATCACCGGAAATCTGGAGCCTCACCATGCGGAACCGAAATATTCTGCTCGTCTTCGTGGCTATCACAACCTTTTTCTTCATGCTCCCAGCTGGTAGTATTATCAGCGACCTCCTTCCTGGAGATATCGGCCGCACCTGGATCCTCTTTTTAGTCCGCATGACCACGCTCATCTTGAGTGCTGCGCTGGCAATCACGCTATTCCTTCTGTTCCGACTTAGAAAAAACCATACGCTGGTCAATAAAACAGCGGGGGAGAACCTTTAGAGCACCATCGCTTTTGCTGGATCGGTAAATGTTTCATTGACACTGACTTTATTATTGGGAGGTAGTTATGAAATTCTTTGAAAGACAATTGGAACATCTCACCTCGCTTATCGTACTGGTATTCGGAGTCTACTGGGCAAGCAGAGCTGAAGACGTCCTGTCTGGCAGCCTATACGGGTTGGATACAGCCTTCTGGTTTTGGTTGGCGATCGCCATCCCTATCACTCACCAGGTCTTCGTTTGGATAACCTGGCGTGCAGAACTGCATTATTCGACAATCACACGCACCTTCGGCAAGCGTGGGTTCATCTATTATTCGGTTGTTTTTATGATCCTTCTCGTCGCACGCCCCATCTCTATTACTTTTCTTTCCATCTCGAATCAGGGCAGTTTACAGATAGACCCGAGAGTCCTGTATATAATTGCCCTGGTGCTGCTCGTTCCGATCCTCTACTCGTTCTACAGTTTGGTGAAGTATTTTAGCGGGAAGCGGGCTTTGGGGATCGATCACTTTGATTCCGGCTACCGTGGAAAACCACTCGTACGAAAAGGCATCTTCAAGTACGTGAATAACTCGATGTACGTCTTCGGTCTCCTCATTCTCTGGCTTCCTGGCCTTCTACTGGCATCTAAGGCAGCCTTGTTAGCTGCGCTCTTTAGCCATATCTATATCTGGGTGCATTATTTTACTGTTGAGCTGCCCGATATGAGGGTTATCTATGGAAGCAAACCTGATGGATCTTCATGACACCGCTTTGAACCCCGAAGGGGTACCTTTACTAAGCAAAGCCGAATGAAACTAGCTTGAAGGGTTCCCTATTAATGTCATTCTGAGGCACGAAGTGCCGAAGAATCTCGTTCTTGGAAAGCAGAACCCTCCAGGTAAAAGAACGATATGCTTCACGGAGTTTAGCCTGCGAAGTCCCCCGTTCCGCTCTGCGCCCCTCGCGGAGCATCCAGTAGGGGCGAAGCGAAGCGGAGAGGGGTTTGGGGGGCGAAGTCCCCGACCAAAGGGAGTGGGGAGCGCAGCCGAATGGGATCGCAATGATAGGGTCCTGGCCAATGTCATTCTGAGGAGTCCTTCGACAGGCTCAGGATGAACTCCGCGACGAAGAATCTCGTTCCAGGCAAGATGAACCCTTCTATTCGAAGAACGAGATGCTTCACTTCGTTCAGCATGACATATACTTGTCCCTCTCGGATATTCGGAAGCGAAACGACGAAGGATCTCAATATCCACGCAAGAAAAGATGAGATTGCTTCGCTGAGTTTAGCCTGC
>DAOWMX010000199.1 GCA_030642885.1 Anaerolineales bacterium
GAAATACCGTTCTCAACATTTTTGATTTGTTTATCGAGACGCATCAGGGATTTCTCGTCACTTCAGGCGCTGCGTGCCCTCCGTTCCTCGAAATGACAAAACTTTGAACATGATGGTGGTTCTTCCCCCAGTGTCATTTCGTGGAGCCGTGCAACGGCGACCGAGAAATCCCTGGGACGCTTCGAAAAATAGCTCCTTCAAGGGAACGGAAATACCGTTCTCAACATTTTTGATTTGTTTGTGGAGACGCATCAGGGATTTCTCGTCATTTCAGGCGTTGCGCGCCCTCCGTTCCTCGAAATGACAATGTTCAGTGACGTGTCATGCGGAATAAAGGCGGGCAGGCGCTCGTTAATTGTCCTCGCCGACCAGGTCCGGGTATTCCTGAAGCACTGGTTCAGCATCCTGGATCTCGAGATGCTGCAGAATCGTAGTAATTAATTCCACTTTCATTTCAGCGTCCCGGCGCGACCATGTGCGGCTTTTTATTTCAAGGAAGCAACCATCAATTTTCGGATCAAGAAGGTGGTCGATATTGATGAAGAATTCGAGATCCTCGAAGCAAATAAGCCAGCGAAGACGATCCTTTTGAATGCTAATCTCACCGGATGGTTTAAAGTATTCACGGTAGAAACGGGGAGAGTACTGGGCTGGCGCGATGAAGCGGGAGCGGGAGAGCAGAACAGAATTGTGATACTCACGTTCTGCGGCTGGACCGGTGAGTGTGAGGCGAGATCTAACGTTAAAGACCTCCCCAGCATCATTCACAAACTCATCTTCCCGGTGGCGCAGGCGTGCATCCTCAGGCTTGGGGAAGCGGAAACACGTATCATATTCCAGGTAGTGTGCACGCCTTCGGATTTCGAAGACATCTTTTTCTAATCTAGCAATAACCGCTTGCGGATCGTCCAGTTTGACCTTAATCTGGACTTCGTAACTCTCCTCTTGTTCCGCTCCACCGATAGCGATAAGTTTCGAGAGAACCGATCCTTCGCGTTCGGCGAGGAAGGCATCTATCTTGGCGGCATATTGAGCGGCCTTGGGAAATAAATCCTCTTCCTGGATGGTCAACAATTCGCAATCGCGCATGAGCCATTGCCCGTTCACCATGACATCCTGGACATCCGAGGCCTTGGTCGCGTAAATCAGGCGTGAGTAAACCGCCTGGGGTTCACGCTCGAAATGGGGGATGTTATGCGTCCGGTCTTGATCGATGGCGATAAGGTCGGCGCGTTTTCCTGGCTCAAGCGAGCCGGTTAGGTGATCGATGTGCAGGGCCTTTGCACCCATGCGTGTAGCCATTTCAAGGGCTTTTCTAGCAGGCAGGGCGGTGGGGTCACTCGTAACGGTCTTGGCGATAAAGGATGCCAGGCGAATTTCTTCGAACATATCCAGGTCATTGTTCGATGCAGTGCCGTCGGTGCCGATACCAATCTGCAGCCCGGTTTCAAGCATCTCGATGATAGGGGCGAACCCAGAAGCTAGCTTAAGATTACTCGAGGGGTTATGTGCTATACCTACTCCTGCATGTTCCAGCGTATGGATCTCGCCTTCGTCGATATGAACGCAGTGTGCGGCGATGACTTTTGCATCAAATAAACCTAGCTTCTTCACCCAGGGGACCACCGGCATGCCGTAGGTCTCGCGCCAGTCATCGACTTCTCCTTTGGTTTCGGAGATATGTATATGCAGAGGTACGTCAAATTCCATGGCAAGATCTCTGCAATTCTCGAGTATTTCCTCCGTGCAGGTGTAGGGCGCATGAGGCGCAACTGCTGGAATGATTAACGGATCATCCTTCCATTTTTCGATGAACCTGCGTGAAGCCGCGAGCGAATCTTCAAAGGATTCTGCATCCGGAGTTGGGAATTTTAGAATCGATTGGCCGCAGATGGCGCGCATGCCGGCATCTTTAGCAGCCTCGGCAACCGTATCTTCAAAATAGTACATGTCGGCGAAGCAAGTGACGCCGCCACGGATCATCTCTGCGCAGGCGATCTGCGTGCCGAGACGACAGAAATCGGGGGAAACGAATTCACGCTCAACGGGCATCATATACCCCATAAGCCAGACATCAAGGCGAAGGTCGTCTGCTAACCCGCGCAGCAATGTCATGGGTACGTGGGTGTGAGCGTTGATTAGCCCGGGAATGATCACGCGCGAACCGAGATCGATGACCTCACCCGCGGAGTGATGCTGTTGGACATCATCTTGTGGTCCAACAGCGATAATCGTGTCGGCCTTTACTGCAATCGCTCCGGGGTTGAAGATCCTATATTCAGAGTCCATCGTTACGACTGTTTCAGCGGTCAGGATGAGGTCAACTTTAACCATTCTTCACCTTATGAATGAAAGAATTGGGGGATTATAGCAGGCAACGGAATAGACTGCTTGTGTGGTGATCCGGATGTATAATGCCGTAGGAGGAATATTCATGCGAGCGGTTGACATCATCACTCAGAAACGCGATGGCGCAGAACTGACAACTGAAGAGATCGATTTTTTCATCGAGGGTTTTACGCGCGGCGAGATTCCTGATTACCAGGCTTCATCCTGGGCAATGGCTGTTCTACTGAAAGGGATGACGCCAAGAGAGACCGCAGACTTAACACTTTCACTGGCGCGCTCGGGAGACCAGCTCGATTTCTCAGACATCGCGCCGGTTGTATTGGACAAACACTCGACTGGAGGCGTTGGCGACAAGACAACGCTTGTGGTCACCCCCATCGTCTCGGCTAATGGAATCGCCGTGGGTAAAATGTCGGGACGTGGACTGGGTTTCACGGGGGGAACGCTGGATAAGATGGAATCTATCCCGGGATTTCGGGTTGACTTAACAACAGATGAATTTCGTAAGCAGCTCGAAGAGCAGGGGATAGTACTCACAGGACAGACTGCGGATCTCGCACCTGCAGATGGCAAGTTGTATTCACTGCGAGATGTCACCGGAACAGTACCATCCGTGCCGCTTATTGCCTCATCGGTCATGAGCAAGAAGATAGCGGGCGGTGCTAACGCAATAGTGCTTGATGTCAAAGTTGGGTTGGGGGCTTTCATGAAAACCCTCGAGCAAGCTGTAGAGTTGGCTGAGCTTATGGTACAGATTGGATCTTTAGCGGATCGAAAAGTCGTCGCTCTGATCTCAGACATGAATCAGCCGTTAGGCAATGCAGTTGGCAACGCGATCGAGGTTCGGGAAGCGATCGATACTCTACAAGGTGGCGGTCTGCAAGATTTCCGTGAACATTGTTTGGTGTTAGCCAGCCATATGCTCCTCCTGGCCGAGAAGGCGGATAGTTTCGATGGAGCGTATGATCTTTCTCAGAAAGTTATCAAGGATGGCTCTGCTCTTATGAAGTTCAAAGATCTTGTGCTCGCGCAGGGCGGAGATGTTTCCTACGTTGAGGGCCCGGGTAAGTTGCTCCTTGCTCCGGAACGACGTGACGTTGGGGCGCCAAAGGCGGGTTATATCTCCCAAATTCATGCCGGTGAAGTTGGCCTGACTGCCATGGAGTTGGGCGCAGGCCGGGCGCAGAAAGGTGATCCAGTCGATCATTCGGTCGGCATAGAAATCATGCATAATGTGGGTGATCGTGTTGACGAGGGGGAACTGCTCTTCACGGTCTACGCAAAAAACGCGGAACAGGCGCAGGCAGCATCAAAGCGATTGCTCGCCGCTCACGTGATTAGAGATAAGCCGGTAGATGCGCTTCCCCTCTTCTACAAGACAATTGGCCCATCGGATTCAAACTCATAGTTAATCTGCGATCAAGCCTTCACTGTTGCATGGAATAGTAAATATTCTGAGCCGGTGATAGCGGCAGAGAGACTTAAATCGGAGGTATTGCCGTGACAATGGAATCTACACAAACGGATGGATCTGCATCTGTGGAACAGTTGAGCGAGATGATTGAGGTTCAGAGCGGGGCGGTTGTGAGTCGTACGCTGTTGAAGGCCGTCAATGGATCGACCACGTTATTCGCGTTCGACGCGGGCCAAGAATTAAGCGAACACACTACGCCGAGTGAGGCGCTGCTGATTGTGATTGAGGGGGAGACTCTGGTCTCGATCCGCAGCGTTATGCACAATCTGCGGTTGGGGGATGTGATCACGCTCCCAGCCAATCAGCCCCACGCCGTAAAAGCGGAGAAGCAGTTCAAGATGCTGTTAGTCATGATGGAGCCCGAAGAAGACGCACCCTGATCAGGTTTTACGGCTTTTGGAACTTCGGAACGGGTGGTCCGTTGAGCAGGCCGCAACAGGAACTTTCTTTATCGAAGAGCATCCAGCGCATTTTCCGGATGGCTCTTAGTCCAGATTGTGGATCTCAATGGGCGTGATCCCTGCAGGCAATTCGAACTCAAGAATTCTTGAATAGAAATATAGCTCCGCATCGAGGCAATTTTCGATTGTCTCCGAGCGACGGAAGCCATGTTGCTCGCCCTCGAATGTGAGATAAGCATAAGGGAGACCTTTCTCGCTAAGCGCTTTCGCGAGAATTTCAGATTGTTCTGGATTGACGACTTTGTCCTCGAGACCTTGAAAAAGGATCACGGGAGATGAAAGCCGATTTGCATGATAAATGGGTGATCTATCCCGATAGAGATCTTCCTTCTCGGGATAGGGCCCGATAA
>DAOWMX010000101.1 GCA_030642885.1 Anaerolineales bacterium
CGCCGTAATGGGCGTGGAGCGAAGGGGGGCAGGAAGGTGGAAGCGTGAAAGACAGACAGGCGGAAGAAAGACCGGCGGGAGTGCCAGAAGAGGCTAAGCAAGCCGGAGAAACTCAGGGCCAATGGTCCTGGGTGGAAGCGAGTGTCTGGACGGAGCGCATGTTGACGGCCCTGGAAAAAGGGGTGAAGGGAGGCAAATGGTTCAGTCTGATTGACAAGGTCAGCTCCAAAGCGAACCTGCGGGCGTCCTTTGAGAAAGTGAAGGCGAACAAGGGAAGCGCCGGGGTTGACCATGTAACGATCGAGATGTTTGAGGTCCATCTAGAGGAAAATCTGGAGAGGGTAAGCCGAGAGCTGATCTCGGGGAACTACCAACCCCAGGCGATCCGACGAGTATGGATACCGAAAGCGGGGAGCAAAGAGAAGCGGCCGCTAGGGATACCGACAGTAAGAGATCGAGTGGTCCAGGGGGCGCTTCGACATGCGGTAGAACCGATCTTCGAGGCGGAGTTTGCATCGGAGAGCTACGGGTTCCGACCGGGTCGCAGTGCGAAAGATGCACTGCGCCGAGTGTGGGAGTGGCTGACAGAAGGATACACCTATGTGGTGGATGCCGATCTGGAGAGCTACTACGACACTATCCCACAAGAGCAGGTGTTGAAACGAGTGGCAGAGCAAGTGGCGGATAGCAAGGTACTGGAACTGATAGGAAAGTACCTGCGCCAGGAAGTTATGGAAAGTGCGAAGCGATGGACACCGGAACGGGGGACACCGCAAGGAGCGGTGCTGAGCCCGTTGTTGTCCAACATCTATCTGAATAACCTTGACCACCTGATGGCGGAAAAGGGATATCGGATGGTGCGCTATGCTGACGACTTCGTGATCCTGTGTCGGAGTGAGAAAGAGGCGCAGGAAGCGCTGGAGGAAGTGCGGCGCTGGACGGAAGCGGCCGGACTACGGTTGCACCCGGAGAAGACTCGAATCGTAGATGTGGATCAACCTGGCGGCTTTGACTTCTTAGGCTACCACTTCGAACGAGGTTATCGATGGCCGCGACGAAGAAGCATAAAGAAGTTCAGGGCAGACATCCGCAAGAAAACGAAGCGCACTCGGGGCGACAGCCTGCAAACGATCATTCTGGATGTCAATCGGACACTGAGAGGCTGGTTTGAATACTACAAACACAGCCACTGGAACACCTTCCGACCACTGGATGCGTGGACCAGGATGCGATTGCGAAGCATTCTGCGAAAACGACGAGGTGGGAAGGGAAGGGGTTGTGGGCGAGATCACAATCGCTGGACCAATGCCTACTTTGCGGAGCAAGGGTTGTTCTCCTTAGTTGCAGCCTTTGAAGCCGCCAGTCAATCCTCTAAGAGGTGAACCACCGACTGGAGAGCCGGATGCGGGAGATCCGCACGTCCGGTTCGGAGGGGGGAGGGACCGGGAACTCAACCGGTCCTTCCTACCCCTATCACATACAACCAATAATTCCTCACCAGCGTGGGAAGAACCACGATGTACAAACCATGAGCGCTGCTAAGAGTTCCTTAGAGACGTCCCTTTGGGACGTAAAGCCGAATCGATCATTGTCAGGGGGTGTGGCTCCACGCTGCGCTTCGCGCAGCACTCCGTAGGAGCCTTGAGTGCTTTGCGAGGGCAGACTACTGCACCCACGTCCCCGATAGGGGGGAAGAAAAGGAAAAAAAGCGATTCGTTACATCTGTGGGTTCCGGCATACAAAAGGTCCATCAACTGAGGTATCCGCGTTTATGTCACCTTTCCACAGTAAATGGAGTTGAACCGAAAAACATAAGGGGCTGCCCTTCAGGACAGCCCCGGAACATTCCACTCGAACAACCAACTCCTCAGGCGACGACTTCCTCGTCAATTTCGATTGGTGTGCTGTCCTCAATTGGACGGAAAACCACCCCTTCATCTTCGACATAGTCAACCAACACCTGCCCGCCTTCTTTGAACTCGCCCTGAAGGATCTTGACAGAGAGCGGACTCTCAACATGCTTCTGAATCGCGCGCATGAGCGGCCGAGCGCCGAAGTCTGGATCTAAACCCTCTTGGGCCAGCCAGTTGCGCGCCTCGTCGCTCAAGCTGACTTTCAAACCATGGTCTTCCAGTCGTTCACGGACCTGTTCCATTTGCAGTGTAACGATCTCAACCATATCCTCTAATGTGAGTTTGGAGAAGATGATTACCTCATCGATACGGTTAAGAAACTCGGGGCGGAAGGTGTCCTTTAATGCTCGTTCAATCTTGGCTTCGCCTTCGCGTTCCTCTCCCTCGCCCGACCGCTGGAAGCCCAACGTCCCCGAACGGGTGACGAATTCTGTGCCCAGATTGGAGGTCATAATCAAGACGGTATTGCGGAAATCGACAACGCGGCCCTGACCATCGGTGAGCCGGCCATCATCCAGTATCTGCAGCAGAGTGTTCCACACTTCAGGATGCGCCTTCTCGATCTCATCGAATAAGATGACACGGTAGGGGCGCCTCCTTATTGCTTCTGTAAGCTGTCCCCCTTCTTCGTAGCCAACGTAACCCGGCGGTGCGCCGAACAATCGAGAAACAGCATGCTGTTCACGATATTCGCTCATGTCAATTCGCACCAGGGCATCATCTTCATCGAAGAGAAATTCCGCAAGGGCTTTAGCCATCTCGGTCTTGCCTACTCCCGAGGAACCCAGGAAGATAAACGAACCTATCGGCCGGCGCGGGTCCTTGAGGCCCGCTCGCGCACGCCGAATTGCATCTGCTAATGCACTAATTGCTTCATGCTGCCCGATGATGCGTTCGGACAGACGCTCTTCCATTTGCAGCAGTTTCTCGGCTTCTGTTTCCATCACCTGGTGTACCGGGATGCCGGTCCACTGCGCAACGACTTCAGCGATGTCGTCCTCGTCCACAACCTCATCCAGTTGGTGCTCGACTTCCCAGGCGTCTCGTTGTTTTCGAAACTCCTTCTCAAGTCGAAGGCGTTGAGCCTTTTTCTCCGCGGCTCGTTCGTAATCGCGCTCCTGGCCTGCTTGTTCCTCTTCGGCCATCATGCGATCCACCTCGGCTTTAAGTTCTTTCAGTTCGGGCGGCAGGGAGTACAGCGCAACGCGCAGCTTTGCAGCTGCTTCATCCATCAAATCGATCGCTTTATCCGGTAAGTGCCGGTCCGTTACATAGCGCTGACTGAGCCGGGCAGCGGCGACCAATGCCTCATCTGAGAAGCGTACTTTATGATGCGCTTCATAGCGATCGCGCAGCCCCTTTAGCATTTCAATAGTCTCTTCTATGGAGGGCTCTTCAACATAGATCGGCGCAAATCGCCGCTCGAGCGCGGCGTCCTTTTCGATGTGCTTGTGATATTCATCCAGCGTCGTCGCGCCAATGCATTGGAGTTCGCCGCGAGAAAGGGCGGGCTTCAACATATTGGATGCGTCCATCGCCCCCTGCGCGGCGCCAGCGCCAACCACCGTATGCAGCTCGTCAATCATTAATATGATCTCGCCCTCGGCTCTTTGTATCTCCTCAATCGAGGCCTTAAGGCGCTCTTCAAATTCACCGCGAAAACGTGAGCCGGCGATCATAGCGCCGAGATCGAGCGAGACTACTCGTTTGCCGCTCAGGATCTCCGGAACATCCCCGTCTATGATCTTCTGTGCCAACCCCTCGACGATGGCCGTTTTACCCACGCCCGCTTCCCCTATCAGCACCGGGTTATTTTTCGTGCGTCTCGAGAGGATCTGGATCAGACGCAGGATCTCCTCGTCCCGGCCGATGACTGGGTCTAATTTCCCCTCCCTGGCGAGTTGAGAAAGGTCTCGTGAGTACTTTTCCAATGTCCGGTAGCGTGATTCTGCCTTGCGGTCGGTCACTCGCTGACCGCCGCGGGTTTCCTTGATCGCATCATAGACACGGTCTTTCGTGATCCCTTCATCCGACAGCAAGCGAGAAATGGCAGTGTTGCGTTCGGAGAGAATCGCGAGGAATAGATGTTCGGTTGAAATGTATTCATCATCCAACCGGTTAGCTTCTTCGTTAGCCATATCGACCACGCGTTTCACGCGCGGCGTAATGAAAATCTGACCAGCGCCCCCACCATAAATATTCGCCTTGGGGCTGGCGCGCAATTGCTGATCGATCAATTCGGAAATGTGATCGATGTCGATGTTCAAACGTTCAAGAATCTGCGAGATAACCCCTTGCGGTTGTTCTATCAGCGCCAGCAGAATGTGTTCTGTGTCAATTTGATTGTGGCCGTAGCGCTGGATGATCTCCGCCGCGCGCTGTGCCGCGTCCTGGGCGCGTTCGGTGAATCGATCAAATCGCATCATAAGCCATATCCTCCAGATGCACCTAACATACTGTACACTCTACCTTATTATATATATACCGGCGTGAACGCGACCATTAGAAACATATATGAAATTCCCAGGGGTATTGCGTCCGCTGTGGCAGAAGCGATACCTTCTCACCCGGTACTTGTAATCCCTTAAGCGCGGTCATTGTATTGCGGCTTGGGTCCAGCGCAAGTGGTTGGAGTCCCGCTAGGCACAATTAAATGACCTTTAATTACCCTCTGACGGTTGTTTATCGCCCTTCAATCCAGGTTACCTAAGATGCATTGCTTCACAGAACGTGTTTCCCTTACACTCGCTATGTGCACACTTTCTTACCCGTTAGCGGGCGGTGAATTGGAATCTCGTTAACGAAAACTTATATGTGTTTTTCTTGCTCGCGCTTTTGACCGCACAACCATCTTTGTCAGGAGCGCTCTGGCATAAAGCGTGCATGCCAACTTGAGAGAACCATTCAAGGCTTGAACATCATGCATTGCTTTATCTTTCGTATTTATGGACTAAAGGACCGTTCTCGATGTACTTAATCCCGATTCTGGTGATATCGACTGTGCTGCAGCTGTTAGCTGTCTATCTAGCGGTACGCCTGATCCGAATAACAGGTGGAATCAAGACCTGGGTCACGATCGCCATCGGCATGGCACTCATGGCCCTGCGCCAGTCTCTGGTTCTATATCAAATCGCTTCCGGAACCTCCGAAGCAAATATCGCCCTGATCAGCGAGGTAATCGCTCTGGTCGTCTCGCTTGTACTGGTACTTGCACTCGCCTGGATTGGACCACTCTTCATCAACGCTACACGCGCTGATCGTACCTTTCGAGAGCAGGAGGAACGATTTCGCCTACTCACCGAAGCTGCGTTTGAGGGCATTGCCATTACGGAGGGTGGGCGTTTTATCGAGGTGACCGATCAATTTTCCAGCCTGTTTGGATATCAACGGGCCGAGCTTATTGGAAAGCAAATAGCTGAAACCATCGCTCCAGAAGCCCTCGAAGATTCTCTCGAAAAGATCCGCTCAGGGTACGACCGGCCGTATGATTCTGTGTGTATAAAACGCGATGGAACGCGTTTCCAGGTCGAGGTTTGTGGCAAGGATTATTCCCACAGAGATCGTGAGTTCAGGGTGACGGCGATTCGTGACATTAGCCAGCGAAAACTGGCGGCAGATGAGATCAACCGTCTTAAGGAATTCAACGAGAATATCCTTCTCAATATGTTCGAGGGCATCGTGGTTGAGGACCGGGATGGCTATTTCACGCTTGTGAACCCCTCCGCAGCCGCACTTCTCGGTTACAAACGAGAGGAGATCGAAGGGCAGCATTGGACGATTACGATCCCGGAAGACCAGCACCCAATTGTAGAAACCGCTGATCGACGGCGTGCAGCCGGCGACTCCGATCGTTACGAGCTAGAGATCCTGCACCGCGACGGTCAGCGCATCCCTGTGCAGGTGAGCGGCAGCCCACTATTTGAGAACGGGGATTTCATGGGGACGTTGGCCGTCTTCATGGATTTGACTGCACGACGAAAACAGGAGAAAGAACAAGACGCCATCATTGCCGTATCCAGAGCCCTGCGCAATGCGGCTGATCGCGAGCAAATGTTACCCATCTTGCTCGACCAGATGGAAAACCTCCTGGACGCAAACGGTGCAGCTATTGCTTTGCGTGAACCCGAAAGCGGGGAAACGGTGATCGCTTCCGCATGTTCTGTCTGGGCTGAATGGAAGGGGGGGCGACTCCCAGCCGGAGTTGGCGTGAGCGGCAAAGTCATCGCATCGGGGGAGTTATACACCAGTGAAAATATTCTATCCGATCCGCTGTTCGCCCGCCCAGAACTCCTGATGGAGATGCGCGCACTCATTTGCGTCCCCCTCATCGCTCACGAGGAGATTCTTGGCGCTTTGCTCCTCGGACGCAAACACCCGTTTGATGAAAGCGAGATACGGATTATGACAGCCATCGCTGACTTGGCCGCGAATGCGATCCACCGGGCAACGCTGATGGAAACCCTGGAAGTCCGTGTTCGTGAGCGAACACAGGAGTTGGAGGAGGCTAACGAACAATTAAAAGAACTCGATCGGCTGAAATCCAGCTTCGTCTCCAATGTGTCCCACGAACTCCGTACTCCGATCACCAACGTGATGCTCTACCTCTCCCTGCTCCAGAATCCACGTAAGGCCAATAAGCGCGACGCTTATATGGGTGTTCTACAAAACGAAGCCGAGCGTCTCTCTACGCTGATCGAAGATCTGCTCACGCTCTCTCGTCTTGACGGCGATGTCGAGTCAGAGCGCAAAGAACTCCACGTTATAGATGCGCTAATCGCTGAGGTGATCGATTCGCAGCATGCTCGGGCGGAAACGAAGAACATCCTTCTCCAGCATGAGCTGAACTCGGAAGTCCCCGCGATAATGGTTAATCGCGAACAGTTGATTCAGGTGATCACAAACCTTATGGGCAACGCTTTATCCTACACGCCATCCGGGGGGCATGTGCTGCTCTCCAGCGAGTATCTTATTGCTCGTAAAGAGCCTCACATATCCCTCCGGGTTTACAACAATGGTCCAGTAATCCCGCCTGAGGACCGGGCGCACTTATTCGAGCGCTTCTACCGCGGTGAAACAGGCCGCAATTCGGGCGAGCCTGGCACCGGCCTCGGTCTGGCAATTTGCAAGGAGATCGCGGAACAACACGGCGGCTGGATCGAGGTCGAGAGCGATGCTGAGCTTGGCACATCGTTTACGATTTTCATCCCGTTTCATGACCAGGCTGTAACCCCCGCCGTTAACTGACTCATTTCCCACCTTGCGTACTCCTGCGTGGTTCGTTATCATTACTTGCTGCGATAATTGCCAGCAAGTAACGCTCTGAGGAGTAGAAGATAGCTCTACGCCAAAGTAAACGCCGCCTTCTTTCATCCACTGCCGGGGGAAAACGCACGCTTCATGCAATGTGGATTGCACTCATACTGCTTGGCCTGCTGCCTGGCGGTTCTGCTGCCTCGCCTTCATATTCCTCACCAGAAATCGATCTCACCCACTCGCTCCTACAGGTCCCGCCCCTTAACCCCCATTTTGCCCCTGCTGCGAGCATCTCACTCGGCGTGCCGAGCGAAGTTCCCGTAGGACAAAATGTCGCCTTCACAGTCACTTTCGATAATACCGGAGCAGACCCAGGGTATGGCCCCATAATCGACGTAATCCTGGATACAACCGGCGCCGATGCTGACGCAAGCGGTGGACCTTACGACGGGCTTGGAACATCGTCGATTTCGGCATCCTATTTATCGATCCCTTTTACAACTTCTGGCTCCA
>DAOWMX010000188.1 GCA_030642885.1 Anaerolineales bacterium
AGCTGTGGGTCTAGCAGATCGCGCCCAGCATCAGCCGCACGAACTCTCCGGCGGACAGCAGCAACGGGTGGCAATTGCCCGGGCGCTGGTAAACGATCCTGTTCTCATACTGGCGGACGAGCCCACGGGAAACTTAGACACGCGATCTGGCGAAGATATCATGAATTTGCTCCATGAGCTGCACGAAGATGGAAGGACCATCGTAATGGTCACCCACGATCATGAGATCGCCGAGCATACCCAACGCACTATCCATCTGCGCGATGGCAAGGTCGAAAAGGTCATAAAAAATGGAAAGAAGCATGCTCCACGAGACAAGAAGGGTGGTTCAAAATGAGCCCATCTGAATTCCTTCGTGTTGCCTGGGAAAGCATTTATCGCAACAAAACCCGCTCTCTGCTGACCATGCTGGGGATCATCATCGGCGTCGCCGCGGTCATCATCATGATCGGCATCAGCGCCGGCACCGAAGCCGCAATCGAGGAGGAAATCACGGGGCTGGGGACAAACCTGGTCTTCGTCAACTCGACTTTCTCACGCGGGGGATCCGGCGGCGGGGCCAGTGGAATGACAGGCGGTCTGGTCTACGATGATGGTTTTGCAATCGCCGATGAGGTCGTAGGAGTCGCTGGTGTAACCATTGAGCAAGGCTCAAGCGTGACGATAAAAGCCGGCGGCGTAGTATTAGAAGACGTCTCCATCCTCGGGACAACCCCTGATTTTCCCTCCGTGCGAGATATTGGGATGGATACTGGGCGCTACTTCAAGCAGCAAGAGGTCGATCAAAAGCAAAAAATTGCGGTCCTAGGAAGCGGATTGGCGGAGGAACTCTTCGGAGACGCCGATCCCATCGGCCAAGTCATTACCGTAGACACGACGAAACTGACCGTCATCGGCGTACTTGACGAGAAAGGTATGGTCGGAGACGTGAATTATGACAATCGGCTCTACCTCCCCATCACCGTCGTATTCCAGAAGTTCACCCCTTCCCAGTTTGCAAAATTCCGGGGAGACCGCGTTCGTGTGATCTATGTTGAGGTTGATGCTGAGGCAAACCTTGATGACGTGATCCTGCAGATCGAACTCTTGCTCGCCAAGCGTCACGACGTTTCTTTGGAAAGCCCTGATTTCAGCGTGACGACACAGCAGGACATCATCAAGACGCAGGAGGCGACGACGGCTGCTTTCCGAAACCTCTTGGCGTGGGTGGCGGGCGTGTCACTTATTGTCGGAGGTATCGGCATTATGAACATCATGCTGGTCAGCGTAACAGAACGGACCCGGGAAATCGGGATCCGACAATCCGTTGGCGCCACGCCGAATGACATCCGCTGGCAGTTCCTGACCGAAGCCCTGCTCTTGAGTCTCGTCGGTGGATTAATCGGTGTTTTCGTCGGCGTAGGTGGAGCATGGTTATTCGGCTGGGCAAGCGACATGCGAACCGTCATTATCCCAAGTTCTATCGTGCTTGCCTTCGTATCCGCAGCGGTTGTCGGCGCTTTCTTCGGCTTCTATCCCGCGAATAAAGCCGCGCAGCTCGACCCGATCGAGGCGCTGCGGCATCAGTAAAGTATTACCAGTGCTGGTACGTTGTTGATTTTGGTCCTGTACAAAAAACTATAGATAAGAAAAGTGAGGAGTGAAGTGATGAAAAAGGTAAAGTTCCTAGGAGTGCTCGTTAGTTTGACATTGATCCTTGTCGCATGCGGCGGCGCCAATGGCGCAGCAAACACCGTAACGACGGCGTTGAATGAAGACTACCCAGACGCTCTACCCATCCAGACCCAGCTCACGCTGGGCATCTTGAAACTGGAAGAGACCGACCTTGCTGTTGATACGGAGCAAGCCGCTGAGCTATTGACGCTATGGCAAGCCATTCGCAGCTTGAGCTCGAGCGATATCACCGCCGAAGGTGAGATCGAGGCGATCGTCAACCAAATTCTGGATACGATGAGCTCTGAACAGCTTGAAGCAATCGCGGCGATGGAACTCACCCAGGAGGGTATTCTCGAGCTCACCCAAGAGTTAGGCATTGCCCGCGGCGGAGATTGGACAGGAGAGGGTGATCCACGCAGCAGCGCACCAGACGGAATGGTCCCGGGCAGCGGTCCGGGCGGTGGCTTAGGTGGCGGTATGGGCGGTGGGAGATTTAGCGAAGGCGAGGGAAATCTGGACCTGGATCCAGAGCAAATCGCTACACTACAAGCGGAACGAGCTGAAAAGCGGTCTTCCGGAGATCAATTCTCGATGTTCTTGATCAACCCTCTGATTCAGATGCTCGAGAGCAGATCGCAGTCGTAAGCATGGTGTTTGAAAAAGCGGGGGCGGTTTACTGACCGCCTCCGCCTTAGCATGAGAGTTTCTACAAGCGAATAGATTGACGAATACCGCTTCAAAGTGTCTTCATAATATCTTTATAATCTTCTGCTAGGCTAAGCCTTAAACAATTGAGTACACCAGCGATCACTCACACAAATATCTCTCCCCATCACGCTGGAGTTCTCAAGACCAAACAGAAGAGTGAGCTGGAAATCCTGATGGTAAAAAAGATCCTGGTTGTCGATGATGAAGAGCGCTTGGTGTCCTTAGTGAAAGCCTACCTAGAGCAGGAAGGCTATCGAGTTGCGACAGCGCAGGACGGCAAAGAAGCCTTGATCGCGGCACGGGCCGAAAAACCAGACCTGATCATCCTCGATATCATGATGCCGGAGATGGATGGCTACGAGTTCATGCGCCTGCATCGCCGCGACCAAAACACACCAATCATCCTTCTCACTGCGAAGGTAGATGAAGACGACAAGGTTGTCGGGTTAGAACTGGGCGCGGATGATTACGTGACAAAACCTTTCCGACCGCGCGAACTCTTAGCCCGCATACGCGCCGTCTTGCGCCGTTCAGGAGAAACCGAACCAACTGCGGAGATCCTCCACCATGCGGATATTACACTCGACCGCGAGAGTCATAACGTAAAAGTAGGAGAGTCGTTTGTGAACCTGACTCCCTCGGAATTCGACCTGTTGGCAGTTTTGATGTCATCACCGGGTCGGGTTTTCTCTCGCCTGGATTTACTGGATCACATTCAGGGTGTCGCGTATGGGGGTTACGAACGCACAATCGACGTCCACATTAAGAACTTACGCTCAAAGATCGAACCCGATCCGCGCTCACCGCGCTATATTGAAACGATATACGGCGTGGGCTATCGCTTCAGCAGGGAATAATTGCCATGCGCTCGCTAAGCTTGAAACTCATCCTCGCCTTTCTGGCTGTCGTCCTGGTTGCGGTAGCGCTTGTGGCGGTGATCGCCAGCCAAACGACGGCGAAGGAGTTCACCAACTTCATCTTCAACCAATATCAGCAAGAAACCATCTCACAACTGGAGGAGTACTATCGCAGCCATGGCGACTGGGCAGGCGTGGATGCGGAAGTGTCATTTCCCGGCAGGGTCCCCCTGGATGGTCACGTTCCCCCTGGCGCGAGAGAAAGAGGCGGTATCACGATCACCGATGATGCTGGAAGGGTCATCATCGCCGGCTCCGGGTATCAAATTGGGGATACGATCTCTCAAGTGGAATATGCAGGCGCGGACCCAATCACAGTTGATGGACAGACAGTGGCCTGGATCCTCTCAATGCGCATGGAATTCGGGCGGGGACCGTCTGAAGCGCTCTTCCTGAAACGAATCAATCAGACGCTCATATATAGCGCGATCGGAGCCTTGTTTGTCGCTCTGCTCCTGGGAATATTCCTTGCCCGCACCCTCACGCGGCCACTTCGTGAGTTGACGGCTGCGACGCGCGCCGTCGCTGAGGGGGATCTGGGGTTGACGGTGCCGGTACGCTCGAAGGATGAATTAGGCGAACTGACGGCATCGTTTAACCGAATGAGCGAAGAACTCGCTCGGTCAACCAGCATCCGCCGCCAGATGACCGCCGATATCGCCCACGAGCTGCGCACACCCATCAGCATTATCCTTGGGCACGCAGATGCAGTACACGATCGCGTTCTCCCACCCACCCAGGAGACATTCGACATCATCCGTGATGAGGCTTGCCGTCTTGAGCGCCTGGTCGAAGATCTAGGCACACTTTCAAGGGCAGACGCGGGAGAACTGGCGCTTACACGCCGGCCCATTTCCCCGGCCACGCTGCTGGAAGATGCGGCTTCTGCTTACCATCCGCTTGCTCTTGAAAGAGGGATCGAAGTGCGCCGCGATATTGCCACTGATCTACCCGAGGTAAATGTTGACCCCGACCGAATGGCGCAGGTGTTGGGCAATTTACTAAGCAATGCGCTGCGCTACACACTCAAGGGGGGTACCGTAACCATCGGCGCTTCAATCCTGGAGCAAGAGGTGGAAATACGCATCCAAGACACCGGACCGGGAATCGGGGCCGAGGACATCGAACACGTCTTCGACCGCTTTTATAGGGCGGATAAGTCGCGCCAGCGCGATAGCGGCGGTTCGGGTCTGGGCCTGGCGATCGCGAAGTCGATCGTAGAAAATCATGGCGGCCGCATCTGGGCGGAGAGTCCCGACGATTCTGGGACGACATTCGTCCTCATGCTGCCAACGTTCAATCGCAACGACCATGACGATGAAATATCGCATTTAGCATAATCGGTTCTCCTCCATTTACTGTGGAAAGGTGACATAAACGCGGATACCTCAGTTGATGGACCTTTTGAATGCCGGAAACCACAGATGTAACGAATTGCTTTTTTCCCTTTTCTTCCCCCCTATGTCCCCCCGGGGGGACGTGGGTGCAGTAGTCTGCCCCCACACCCCCTGACAACGATCGATTCGGCTTTACGTTTCAAAGGGACGTCTCTAAGGAATACCCAGCAGCGCTCATGGGATGTACATCG
>DAOWMX010000010.1 GCA_030642885.1 Anaerolineales bacterium
CGGAAAACAGCTTTCTGCCTGGCCGAAACCTTGCTTGAAAGCCATAAATCCGGTAGAAAGTATCCGAGCGCCATAAAGAGCGCCGAGATTCCTAAACCCTGAAGCCAATTACGCCCTGAGATCGAGAAAACCAAGAATAGCCCGCCGCCCAATACAACTGCCAGGACGAAACGCAGAGCGATGAAAAAAGACGGGTCCATTTGCATGGGGTTGCCAGCTTTAATGAGTTTTAACCGCGCGGATTCTAGCGTCGCCTGCGGAGTGAAACGAGCGGCGATCATACCAATCCTATTAAAGATTGGCAGCATAACTCGTTCATAAAAGCGCTGAGAAAGCTCGATCTCCTCGAGCGTCATCGTCTCCTCGCGAACGCTGTACTCCGCCAGGCGGCTGGAGATGGGGTCAGAAGCTTGCGGCGCTCTTATCCCAGCGATAACTAGGAAAACAGCCAAGACGAGGACGCCAATGATGATAGCAATTGTCAGTAAAGGCATTATTCCGCTCCTTGTTCTCCCATGATGTTCATCAAGCCGCTGCGAACTTTAGATGTCGATATCAACGATTTTCTGTGTGGCGATAAAACCTGTGATGATCATGACTGCTGCAAGAGTGATGATTGGTATACCGCAGTTTCGCGTCTCCGGATTAAAAAACTGCATGATATAGTCGCGGTTTATCAAGAAAAGCAAAGCCGTGAGGGCGATGGGCAAAGCGGAGATTACCCAGGCTGTCGCCCGCCCCTGAGCTGTTAGCGCTTGTATTTCACCTTTGATCCGTACACGCTCTCGAATCGTGAATGATATCGAATCCAGAATCTCAGCCAGGTTACCCCCGACCTCACGCTGAACATTAATAGCGGTGATCACTAGATCGAGGTCATCACTATTGATTCGACGGAGGAGATGATCGAGGGCATCCTCCATCATGATACCAAGCTGCATCTCCTGTACCACACGGTGGAATTCTTCGTTAATCGGTTTTGGAAGCTCGCGGCTGATAGCTTCCATCGCCTGGAGGGTTGAGAACCCGGCTCGTAAGCCATTCACCATCAAGTTGAGCATATCACCTAATTGATTGTCGAATTTCTTCAGGCGGCTTTTTTCCTGCCGCTTTACATACATTCGCGGTACAAAAGCGCCGAGGATCATTCCAATAACCGCGAATATCCACGAGCTACTGATGATAAAGCCAATAACTCCAAAAGCAACGATTGAGATCACAATTACAGCAATGTATTCAGCCGGCCGTAGCTTTAGATCCGCTCGAGCGAGGTCTCGAGAAATATTATTAAAGAGATTCGAGCCTTCACCAGCCCGTTCCAAGTAGTCAGCGATGAACGAGCCACGCCGTTTTTCTGTTTCCTCACTAGATATGGAAACAACCTGCCCCTCAGCGTAGCGACCCAAGCGTTCCTCAACAATCGATCGCTCTCCAAGAAACGTCATAGCCAGGCCAACTACCAGGAGTAGAAGCCCCAGCCCGCCTCCGATGATGAGTACCGTTTGCGGATTCATAGCTAGTACCCCTTTGACCTGGTGCCTACACCAAAGATTGATGCGGGCAAATTAATACCGCTCGCTTCAATCTTATCGATGAATCTTGGTCGTAAACCCGTTGGGCGGAGCCGTCCGATAACCTTGCCGTCCTCAAATCCGGTTTGCTCAAAGATGAAAATATCCGTCATCGTGATCACATCACCTTCCATCCCCTGAATTTCGGCAATATGAGTCAATTTTCGAGTGCCATCACGAAGTCGCTCAAGATGGACGACTAGCTCAAGAGCGGATGAGATCTGCTCCCGAATGGCGCGGATGGGAAGTTCCACACCTGACATAAGTGTCATGGTTTCAATACGGGCCAGCGTGTCCCTCGGGCTGTTTGAGTGCGCGGTCGTCATGGATCCTTCATGGCCGGTATTCATCGCCTGGAGCATATCGAGCGCCTCTTTTTCGCGAATCTCCCCTACGATAATCCGATCGGGCCTCATACGCAGCGAGTTGACCACGAGGTTCTGAATCGTCACCTCACCCCGGCCTTCGATATTAGGCGGCCTAGATTCAAGGGTGATTACATGCTCCTGCCTTAACTGCAGCTCGGCAGCATTCTCAATCGTAATGATGCGCTCATCAGCAGGGATGTATTGTGAGATGATATTCAACATAGTGGTTTTTCCGGAACCGGTACCACCGGAAATAACCATATTTATTCTCCCGATCACACACGCTTTAAGGAACTCAACGGCTTCAGGAGTTATCGTGCCCCATTCAATGAGTTGGTCGGCTGTAATAGGATCTCGAGCGAATTTCCGGATCGTGAGGGTGGGCCCGACAAGACATATTGGAGGGATGATGGCGTTCACACGTGAACCATCCGGCAGTCGGGCGTCAACATACGGGCTCGACTCATCAATACGTCGTCCTAAGGGAGCCACAATGCGATCGATGATGCGCATCAAGTGATCGTCGCTCTCGAAAGTCGCAGGTTCACGGTAGATTTTACCCAACCGCTCGACGTATATCTGCTTGGCTCCGTTCACCATGATTTCTGTGACCGACCCATCTGCAAGCAGCGGTTCGATGGGTCCTAGGCCGAGAATCTCAGCGACGATCTGTTCAAAAAGACGCCTTCGCTCCGGTCTTGAGAGGACAATCCTCTCATCGGCTAGAATGTTCTCAAATAGCTCCTCGATCGTCTGGCGAACCTCCGCTGTCTGACTGACATCCATGGAGGGATCCAATTCGGCGAGCAATTTATTTTGTACTCGAGTCTTCAAATCGTGGTATGTATCTCGCTGGCCAGAACTTGGCGGTGCAACACGACGTGCCGAGAGGCCGCTCACACGCGATGAGTCCTGAATCTCTCCCCCATTTTGATTTTTTTCTTCGGTGAGGGCAGGTACGTTTTCTTCAGCTTGGCCTTGTTCGATCCTCTTCAATAACGACACGTTGCACGCTCCTTACTCAGCGGCGATTCGCTCCAGACCATAAATATTTTACCGGCTGAATAACCCCGTACGTTCGGCTTCAATCTCCTCTTCTTCATCCAAAACGTCAATCAACACACGTTCTTTAATGCTGCTGAGAATACTAAAAATACTCTTTGCTGCTGGTTGACCTTTATCGCTTAGAAGGAGAGGAGAACCGCGGTTTATTGAAGTCGTTATCGCACGTTCATCGAGAGGGATCTCCGCATCCACAGTGCACTTTAAGTTTTCTGATACCGCATCAGATGAAATCCCCGAACGCTTATCCATCTTGTTCAAGACAAAGAATAGTCGTTCCTTTGGGAATTCTAAGACACCCAGTAAGTCGAAAAGAAGTCTGGTGTCTTTAATCGAGGGTATCTCTGGAGTCGCAATGGTGATCAGCAGATCGGCAACATCTAACACTGCCAATGTAATGTCATCCATATTGGAACTTGTGTCGACAACAACATAGGCGAAATTTCGTTTTAAGAATTGGATAACATTACGTACTTGGCTGGCGGTGACTTCATCTGCCACCTCCGGCCGAGGCGGCGCGGCGAGAACCCGTAAGCCGGTACTGTGCCGGAGCAGGACCTCATCGACGAACTCTGCATCTAGTTCCTCTGCTCGGCTGGCCAAATCAATAAAACTGTTCTTCGCTTGCAAATTCAATGAGACGGCAACGTCGCCGAATTGCAGCGCAGCATCAACTAGCACTGTTGGAGTATCTGCGGTGTCTAAACCAACGGCGATATTTGTCGCTAACATGGAACATCCGACACCGCCCTTGGCGCTATAAACAACCATGACTTTTCCTTCAGGGCGCAGCGATCCAGTTTGTCCCCCTCCTGGACCTTGAACTACGACGGAAGGCAGAGATTGGCTTAATTTGTCTTTATGTTCGTGTGCAAAAACCGACAATGCCCTGATCGTGGATATTAGCTCATCGGCAGATGGCGGCTTTGCCAGAAAATCCCTGGCTCCTGCACGCATCGCCCGGCGAACGTAGTCAGCGTCATTGTTCACAGAAAGCATGACGATTTGAGCGAAGGGAACGTCTCTCACCAGCTCCTCAGTGGCTGTGATGCCGTCCATATCCGGCATATTGATATCCATGATAACGACATCGGGCTCCGTTTCACGAGCCATTTCAATCGCTTCTATGCCAGTTCGCGCAGCACCTACGACGACGACATCGGACTCAAACTGAAGAAGCTTGCGTATATTTTCTCGCGTCTCGGCGATGTCATCGACGATAAGGACGCGGATCATTACCTCCGCGTTATCTGTCATTTATTAGCTCCATTCGGATACCAACGAGCATACATGCTACTGCTGCGGCGGTTCAGGTGGTTGATCATTCGGCAGCTCTGGGATGATCAGATTATCAAGTCGGGGTTCCATCCCATAAGGCAATTTGGTTGGAACCGTGATCTCATAGGTATCGAGCAGGTATTGCAGTGTGACACTGGTAGTTTCGGTCGCCTCTCCATCGTTCGGAGCGCGCAGAGTGAACGTGAGATCTGCTCCAACCTTCATAGCCCAGTTCAACGCCAAGGCCTCCTGGGGGGTGACAATCAAGGTGATGATGTCAGGAGGTATAACGGTTGGCGCCGGTGCTTGACCCTCAGGCGCGGGAGCTCCAACACCTTCCTCAGGGACAGGAACAACCCCTCCCACGACCTCACCTTCAAGCCTGAAGGTGCCTACATGCAACACGATGGCGGCTTCGATCAAGCGCTGCGATACCGCGCGCGGCCGTTGACGTTCCTGTGGAATGAGATGAAATGGTTGACCGGTTAATTCATCTGTCTCGACCTTACCGAAGGGAAGAGGGGGAATGCCATTATCTTCCACGATTTCAATTAGTGCGACGCCCCCGGTAATGTTGGGAGCCGGAAACTCCGCCGTTCCGCCAGAGGCGATGAGTGGCGTCGTCTGATTCGGCAGAATTGTTTGGAAGTCAGGATCAAGGTCTACAAGCAACAGCGTTATCAGAACGTCGACCACATCTCCATCCCGCATGGCAAAGGCAATGCCTGAAAGTCGAGTCATGGGAATAGCAATCGCTGTATAACCCGCTGGAATCGCCAATGCAGCGTTTGATCCGCCCGCGAGTAGATCGCCAGTCGTATCCGTAAGCATAGCTTCAGTGAGAGGGACTCCCCGCGCGATATCCTGGCGGGCGATGCGATCGACGATCCGCGAGCGGATTTCATCTTCGTCCTGGCCGCTGATCATCGTTTCAACAACCAAGTTCGCATTCATGCGAGACATGATTACGCCATCTTCAGGGATCTTCGCTCCACGCGAGATATCCTGAGCAGCGATAGCCACGAAGACAACATCGACTGGGGCTGGTGTGGCTTCACCTTCCGAGCCAGTACCAGGCCTCCCTAAGAACAGATAAGCGGCTGCAGCGCCTAGGAGAAGGATTATCGCAAGCAGTATGAAGATGCGGGAACGTCGCATGGGACCTCCTTAACTACACCGATGACTTATTCTCGCGGGCAATCCACGAGACGCGAGTATCATACGCTGATGGAAATAAAAGTCAAGTTGTGCATACTCTAACACAAGTATGCCATAACATTCGCTTACATTTCCCTTACACAAGGAGCCCTATTCAGGATAGGGCTCCTGGATGATCCGTGTTTTTAGAAAACTTTCCCCCTCTCATTCTCACCATATTAATCGACTATATGGCGTTAACGATGCCACTAAACACGTTTCCGATGGCAGGGCCGAGCAACGCAAGAATGACAATCACAACAACAGCCACTAGAACAAGAATTAAGGCGTACTCGACGAGGCCCTGTCCTTTCTCTTTTGGGGCAAATAACATAGCAATTTCCTCCTTTCGTTATTATTTCGCCTGTTTTTTGTTACAGGCTTGTAGTTATTATATTCAGGTGGAATAGAAGATTCAATAGGACCAATATCCGAGGGAAGAGAGAACTATTCGCTTTTCAACGGGTATTGGTGTGGATAAAAGATGGGCGTCGCTTACACCTGATCCTCTGTAGATAATCGCACGACGATCCTTGCACCCTCGCCAGGTTTGCTGTCTATCTCCACCATCCCCATGAGGAGTTCAAGCTGGTTACAGAGTACATTGAGCGATCGGGATTCGTATTCCTCAGTCTCGATAATTTCAGGGTCAAACCCCACGCCATTATCCTCGACAGAAGCTCTCGCGTTCTTCTCGTCAAGATCGATCGTGATTTTTACCTGCGTAGCCTGCGCATGGTCGCGTACATTAGCTAGCAAAGTCTGGATTGCACGGAAAAGCACAACCTCGTGGTGAGATTCTAAACGACGTTCAATGCCCGTGTTCAGTACGACGACATCTAAGCCCGTTTTTTCTTTAAAAGCTTCAGCATAACGTTTAACAGTGGGCACCAACCCGAGATCATCCAACATCATTGGGCGCAATTCGAAAATAAAATCGCGAATTTTTACAAAACTTGAATTTGCCGCCTCCTTGAGATTTTCAAGCTCATCGCGTGCTAATGTGATATCCGTGTCAAATAGCCTGGCTGCAATCTCAGTTTGCAGGATAAAATTCGTCAAAACCTGAGCAGGACCATCATGCATTTGCCGCGAGATCTTACGCCGTTCGTCCTCCTGGGCTTGAATAATTTGCCCAAACACGGTTTCCGCCCCCCCCAATGTACTTTCCGCATCTTCAACACCAATATCAGGTTTCTCGCCGAGGATTTTCAGCGTGCGTGTCACATACACCGAGAATGTTTGAAGATGCTCCTCATCACTCTGCAGCTTCTCAAGCTGTCCGCGCATCGTGTAAAGGCGCTGTTGAGCATCAAGTGCGTCATCATAGACCGTGCGGATATCATCCCGCGGGACGGTGTCAAAATGAGCCTGCAGCTGATGGATGCGGCTTGTGATATTAGCGTTGCGTTTCGCTAATTTTTCAACCTCGCCATGGCTTTGCTCGACAAGAAGACTAATTTCCTTAATCCCCCGCTGTGCCTTGTCAAGGTGAGCGTGGGACTCCTCAAGGAAAGTTTCGAGGGGGCTGAGTTCTGCGGCACCTTCATTCTCGGTCATAGTTGCTCCGGATTATTTCCTCGTGTCCTGTAACCGTACCCATCCATGCCTGAGGGCATACACAGCAGCCTGGGTTCGATCTTCGACGTCTAACTTATGAAGTATTGCTGTCATGTGGTTCTTTACGGTTTGATGGCTGATTCCCAATTTGGCGGCGATTTCTTTATTGCTCATGCCTCGTGTGACATATTGCAGAATTTCCATCTCGCGGGGTGAGAGCGGCGTGAAGGCTTCAATATCACCATCTAGATGTGGTCGCCGTACCGCTTCAACACCACGAGAAAGCCAATCTTCAAGACCCTCTGCATCAAATACCTGGTCCCCCACAATATAGAATCCACGGGCGACTTGCCGGACAATATCGACCAATTTCCCCGCCTCAACATCCTTCGAACAGTATGCGGAGGCGCCCGCGCTGAAAGCATGCAAGACTTGCTCAACATCGTCGTATGCAGTCAGAAGCACAATGGATGTATCCAAACGCTCAGCTTTTATCTGCCGCGTGACCTGCATACCATTCATGTTGGGCATATTAATGTCGATCAACGCCACGCGAGGGCGCAATTCACGCACTAATTGCAGCGCTTGATCGCCACTTGTCCCTTCCGCCAGAACATTCAAGTCCTCCTCGGCATCAATAACGCTTCGGACCCCCTCACGGAAAAGCGGATGATCATCGACAATGATGATACTGAATTTTTCCATAATCTCGCCACCTTTATTATTTGACCGCGGGGAGTATAGCATACTCAGATGATGCCGGGCAAACTCATCAACGCCATCGGTAGATGGCCATATTTTCCCCACCCGCTTGAGGTGAGAACTCCGAGTCCGTGGAGTAAATCAACTCGCGGCCACTAACTAAACGTGGATACCAATCCGGGAAAGTCATTAAGTAGTCAGCGTAATGTTGATCAAGGAAGGGATCAAGATCAACTTCACTGCGCATGATGGGTATCACCTCTGGCGTCACCAAGCCGGCAAGGTCGATGATTCCCCGCTTTCCAAAGTAACCGAGGGCGCCGATATCATGGGCTGCGATGGACGAATCTGCTTCCGTGTTCTCCGCAATCCAACGGGAAGCTTTTACCATCTCTGTTTCAATGATGGCGACATCAAGAGCGTATGCTTGAGAACCCTGCCACCAAAAAACTGCCACTACTGCTGCGAGCGAAAAGATCCAAACGCGATTGATGAAACTTTTTACCCTCGATTCCTCATTCTGTGAGAAACAAATCCGGATCCCCTCGGGACCCAACAACCAGTAGAATTGGTATGGTTGGGATGGCGTAGCGGCCGTGCTGGTAGGTGACGGGAAGTCGGAATGCGTAAGCGCCTATATAGGCACCTGCCCAGATGATCGGTGCTAACCGCTCCCAAGAATGGGATTTTATCGCCTGATAAATGTAGAACAGAATACCCGGCAGCAGGATGATTAAAGCCCCGGCGGCGATCGCAATAAATTGTTCGAAGTAACGATAAAGGAAAGGTGACTGCTGAAGGACGCTGTACTCCACTTGCTTGGCGTAGAAAGTGTTTGGCCAAACCGAGCCAGCCACAGACCAGTTCATGGTTAAATAGATTAGAAATGGTCCAGCTATGCCAACGATGACCCACAGAAATGCGGCTCCAATTTGCCGGAAATTCCCTTGATGCCTGATGAAAATAATCCAGGCTGCTGGGAGAAGTAGAGTCAACGCGTCCGGACGGACCCAGATGCCAACGCCAATCAACACCCCCAAGCTAAAGAAGCCAAACACCCCTTTCGCCAATATCCAAAAAAATAGAACGGAGAGAAATGCAAGAAGAATGGTCTCCATTCCTGACAGCGCTGCCCAAACAAGATGCCACTCTAAAAGAAGCAGTGCTGCCAATCCAATTCCCCACACGCCGATGGTGCGATCCCTGGTCCTAACCCAGTCGACAGCCAGCCAAGCGGTCGCAATCAATGTAGTTACGCCAAGCCCATAAGTCCACCATATGTATGGGATCTGGAAAAAATATCCGAGGGCAATTAGGGCGCTCCACAATGGAGCCGTCGAACCGGCGCTTGCATGACCCGGAATGAACGACCACTCCCCCATTTCCCCGAGGTTACGAGCGTATGTTTGATGAATCCAGGCGTCGTCTAGAGGGAAGCCAAGAGAATATTTTTGTGCACATATGATAAGGAATGCCCCAGCGGAGAGAGCCCCGATTGCAACAACATCAAATAAAATATACTTTCGATTAGTTGAACCCTTCACTCCCTCACCTATCATTCCGCTCATTGGACTTCGAAAATCAGCACCGGCTCATTGTTATGATCTAACAGCGTCGCCCGCTCCTCCAGCCAGGGCACCTTTATCTGGCCATGGTAAAGATCCGCGAGCCCTTCTGGGTGATTTACATCAAGTATGACCCACTCAACTTCGAAACGATCAACTACCTGGTGTAATTCAGCTTCCCCACCATTCGGTATTACCACCGAACCTCGCTGAGATGAAAGATAAAACCCCGGGGGGTTGTTGATGGCCACGATGCTGTCGTCGGAATTAAAGTTACTCAATGCTGCTGATGCTGCATCATAGGTTCGCTTGGGTCCCATCCAGAGAAGTGTATTCGTTTGAATTCCTATCACCTTCGTTACAAAGAGACCTGCAGTGAGCATGACAGCCATTCCAAACACCGTGACCGCAAACACCCGCTGCGCGTGTGCTTCATCCCAGTGACGGAGATGGCTCAGCCACTGAATAGCTCGATGAAGCCCGACAGGAACGAGTACCCAAAGCAGCGGCATCAACGCCGCGCTGGAATGGAAGAGTCCTCCAAGAGACCCGGCAAAAGGGAAAACGAAACTCATCGTGAGGAACAAAACCACGAGATAAATCGCAGCCAGGCGGGTTTCAAACGCCTGCCACAATTCACGGAAGCCGATGATCATAAATGGAGCCAGTACGACCAAGCCATTTTCGCCAATGAGCCGTTGCAGGTTTATCCAAAGTGCAGCGAACCTCACCTGCAGAATTGCAAATAACCCTTGTGAGAGGAAGTGCTGGATGGTCAAAATGCTGCTAGGGTAGCTGAACAGTTCCGGATACGATCTCAACCACAGTGTTTTAACACCCGTCGAGGGGAGCAGCGATCCCACGATCAGGTAATTTCGAAGAAACCATGGAGCCATGACAAACAAGTAACCGGAGATCATCAATACTAAGCGCTGAAGTTTCTTCTCGCCTGAATAAGAAACGGCTACAAGCGCAGGCAGGAAAAAGAGTAGTCCATCCGCGCGGGCTAAATGCGCCAGACCGATCATCATTCCTGACACAAGCCAAGCGAAATTCCTTCCATTGCGAAGACCTTTTCCAGTAAAGTAGAAAAAACCCGCCCCAATAAGCGCATAGACAATAAAAACATCTGTTGTCAGCAGGTACGGAAAGTAGAACCCAGGGACGAGAGCAAGCAAGCCCGAAAACCATGCCCAGTTTCGATTGCCATGAACCTGGAGTGCAAGTGCAGCGGTGACCAAAGGGAGCGACGCACTCATGAGAATGAATGGAATCTGCGCCACTCGAAATGCCTGCCCTAAGAAAGCCATCGGTAAAGCTGCGATTAGCGAGGTGAGTGGCAGCCAATATAGGTGTGACGGATGCGGTAATCCAGTCGGATCATCCAGATAATTCCAGAGAAATGGTTCGATGAACCCTTGGCCTCGCGACAGTTCTTGACCCGTAGCAAAATAGTAATCTGCATCCATGTAGCCGGGGCTTTGAATCCAAATGGCTCCAAGCCCTGCTACAAGAAGTCCGAGAACAAATAGCGATATCCAACGCCAGGTCCGCATCTTGAGAACTACCTCGTCAATCTCTATTAGCCCTAAAAGGTATCCCTATCCAAAAGGTCAATCTATGCTTACATTTTCTCGGCTTTCAAACCTGTAAAGGGATAAATCATCCCAGGCGGTTTGTTCAATCAGTCTATAGTGTTCTTCCAGCCATGAAAGGTGGGGATGCTTAATCGCTCCAAGCGCATCATAATCGCCGAGTTCGCGCTCGAACATCACGAAAAATACCTGCCGAGCGTCCCCTACCGCGTGGATCGCCTCCGGTTGGGCAATAAGACCCAGTACTTCTTGTGTCGGCAGCGCGAGGGTATCGCTCCCTGCTCCAGGTGGATCGGCAATATAAGTATGCGGAAGTAACTCATCATAATAATAAGATGGGAGCATTGTGATTTTATTCGAGTGCAAGACAACCCCGCCCTCTTCTAACTCGGAGGTGATGAAATCATTCACGTTTTCAAATGGAGCGTAAGGAAATCCCCGATAGGTTACACGAGAGAATAGTCCGATCGAAAAAGCTATAGCTAAACAACCGATCATGAGGAACGACTCCACACGTCGCCCCTCACGGGGAGCAATCACCCACGCGATCCAGAGTAGAAAGATGACGCCGGAGGGCACCAAGCCCCGCACAACAAACAGGGGCCGAATCTGCGAGACAAGAAATAGGAGAAGTACAGGGGCAGCGCTTAAATAAATCAACCAAATTGCCCGCTCTGCACCAGGATCCCCATCTCGAACCGCCCGGAATGTTATAACTCCCGCAAGGACAATCACAAGCAATGCACAAAAAAGGGTGACCGGAAGCCAGCTTGCATGGATGGGGAGACCTGAAATAAATGACAGAACTGTTTGAACCAGATCCACCAAGGTAGGTTTCGTAATCCAGTAAGCACGCTCGACTTTCGCAACTTGAGCAGGAAGCTGAAGTCCCCAGGGCAAATATAAAACAATCGCGATAAGCGCCGAGAGTAATGCGGGGCGAAATAATCTCACCTTGCGGAAATACAGCGGGGATAACCAGAGAGGGATGAGATAGAAGACTGCCAGGACATGCGTATACATCGCTAGAGCCGCAAAGATACCAAATGCGACCCATGGAAGAAGATGCCGGCCTCCCTGGATGCCCCTCCAAACACTCAAGGTGGCGAAAACGAGCCACAAACTGAGAAGGCCGTACATGCGCGCTTCCTGCCCGTAATGCACTTGGAAAGGCGCGAAGGAAAATAATATCCCAGCCAATACAGCCTGCTTCAAACCGAACATCTCTTGCATCAGATACCATAGCAGGGTGAGCAATGCGAGGTGAATTAGGACGGATAAGAAGCGAACGACGACGACTTTTTGACCAACAAGCAGCATCCAAGCCCAGAGAAGTGTGTAATAGAGCAGCGGGTGCACATCCGCGGCTGTCCCGTCTACGATCCCCAGAGTCCCCTGCAGCATTGCTTTCGGGCCTGTGCGCGAAAATAGAATAGAGAATGCCTCGTCATACCACAGTGAGCGTGAAGCTAAGGATGGAATTCGGATGGCGAGGACAAGCGCGAGAAGCGCGAGTAAGATGATTTTCGTATTTTTCTGTAAAAATACTGTCAAAGATCCTCGCTTTTTTCTCTGAGCATAAGCACTCGTTCCATTAGTTCAATCCTCCCACATTGGAAGACGAGTAGAACCTATGACCCACCAACGCGACCAGAGCAGCCCAAGCAAGGTTAGGATCGGTAGAGGCAAATACATCACAGCGTGTTCAACGTTCCCCTGCACGGTTACCAAGAACAACATCCACAACCCGACTAACAACCCCAGGAGAGTCAGCAAGGAAGCGATCAATCCGCCTTTGCCCCAACGATCTTCCCAGGTCTTGAAGATAATCAACAAAGCAGGAAGCATGACGACAAAATTCGTCGTCGCAGTTCGAAAAGCAATAAGGTTCGTTATCACAATCGTCAGCGCGGCCGCCCATTGGAACCATGGATCATCCTTGCCAGCGGCCATAATCCATTCCCATAATAAATAAAGAGACAGCAGCCCGGTGAGGATCAGATTAGCGGTCCCGCCTCCTCCAGGTAGGAAGCTCGTTAGAATCGAGAGCGGTGACCCCAGATCAGTGTAACTGGGACACGAAAGCAATTGGCCCAACCATGCCAACGGCCAACCCGGTAAAGCAATGAGAGAGCCAGCGATAAGAACCGTTATCATCCCAAGGAACCACCCCACGATCTTTAATCTTCTAGCGCGGAAAGACCAAATGAGGACGAAGGGGATAATTAAAAAAGACATCTGCGGCTTAGCAATCGTCAATGCCAGGACAATGCCGGCAGCCTCATCCTTCTCCCTTTGAATAGCGAGAAGAGCGATGGCGATCAAGACTGCTTCTATCACCGCAAATTGACCTATGATCACTGCCCGCGCGCCATGGTACCAGAGGACAGAAAACAGGATGACGGCAGCCTGCGTAAACCGATCCGGCGACCAGCGCGCCAAACGAAGGCCTATGAGACCTAAGACAACCAGGCATATCTCAAGGATTGTCATCCAAATTGCCCGTGCTATCGGGAAAGGCAATAATCCGAAGGGTCCAAAAAACAACATAGCCGGAAGCGGGTAGACAAAATGGGCGATATCTTCACCCTTTGAAGGGTCGGCGGGGCGGCCATAAATCATCGTCTGCGCAGCGAGACTAACCTCTTCATCGTATGGGTTTACCCCTTCAACCAGCCAGTAATGCGCGCCTGTCCATCGGGCGAGGAAATCATTACCCCCGGGAGATTGGCGCACAAAGCTGTAATTGGCAACAAACAAGCCAATAAGAAAAACGAATAGACCTATCAGGAGGACGATTCTTAGCCAGTTTGGCAGATAATATTTCAAACACCACCCCCGGAAACAACTCGACACACAATACTCATCGAGCAACGAAAGATTATTGATTCTCCTTCGATAGTTATAAGGCCTCTATTGTGAGATCCCATGAGCATCATTCCTATTGAGGAGAGCTGAGAACGACCGCAAGCTCATCCTCGTAGTCGATTTCCCAACCTTGTGATTCAAGGCGGATCCTCAGAGGAGCCCAGGGCTCAAGCAACACTATCTCGATATCCCACGTCTCAAAGACTTGTTCCCAACCTGGTAAGCCTCGCCAACTAATGAGATATTCATCCAGAATCTCGTCGTCGAAGAGATCCGTTCGACCGTCAACAAAGCTAAGATAATCGGGATGAAGCTCCCAAATAACATAACCTCCCCAATTATATGTATTAAAAAGGTTCGTTTTGGGTTGGACAGAGCGTAGATACTCAACTGCACGAACCGGGAATTCCTCCTCGATTGCATCCTGGTTCACCTGAGAAGATAACGACGACGAGATCTTCAAGCCCGAACCAACAATTAATAATAAAAAAACAGTAAGGTTCAACCACTTAGCAGCATTTTGCGGAAGCTGCACCGCAGAACCTGAGCCGAGGTGCATTTCATCCAGAAGAATATCAAGATGACGGGTGATAACCGGCGCGGCAACAAGTGCAAATAACGCGATATTCCGGCTAGCGAGAAGAGCAAGCGCTAGAAATACAAGAACAAGGATGATTTCCGTGGGACCCTCCCTACGGCGAGACGCGGATAAAGTACCGATTAGGAGCAACAGCATCAGAAGAAAGGGGAAAACCTGAGCCTGATGGAAATTTGGAGATTGCCATTCCTGAATGTAATCCTGAAGAACCTGAATAGAAACCGTCTTGAATGGGTAAAGCAGCATCTGCGGTCCGTGCGGGTTGACCGAAACAGCTAGAGTGCAGAAAAGACTGACCAAAAGAAGGTTGAATATCTCCCTTTTGTGCTGATCCCACGCTGATCGCCAATCCCAGTCGTCTTGAAAGGCTTCGTGAACCACCTGGACGGTTTCACCGCCAAGATAGATCCCAAGGATTAAAAAGCCGATCGCGAAACCTCCATGCACATTTACCCAGAGGATCATCGCCAAAGGGAGCGACCATAGTAACCACGCCCTTCGCTTCCGATGAGGATAGAGAACGAATAGGAAATAGCCTGCAAGAACAAAGCTGATAATCTGTGGTCGTGCGGACCAATAAACTCCGGAAGCAGATGCAGCGAGCACGATAACGAAAGCCTTGAGCAGGTCTCGACCCTCTAGCGTGCACCACACAAATGTGAAAGCCGTCACTACCATTAACGCAGTGAATAAATTCAGACCAGCGAAGCTGAAGTTCCGAAATGCAGTGTAGAGAAGAATCTGGGCAAGCCATCCGGGATAAATCCAGGCTGAGCCCTGGCGTGTAAGCGAAAAAAGATCCGTCCGCAGGATCGCCCCATTGGCGAGCATCCACTCACCCGCTTTAAGATGCCACCACGTATCGTAGCCAACGGAGGCACGGACAGCCATGGTGAAAATAGCCAGGAAAGTGATACCAAACACCAGGCGTTTGAACGTCATGTGTGTGCCTTCCATCTACGAATGCTGGATGATGAATGCATGCATTTTTCCTGTGGAGAACCACACGGTCCAATTTCCTTAGACACTACACCCCAAATATTCCACTTTCACCCTTGCATCTCCTGTGCCATTAGCAGAAAAATATTCATCAGTTTCAATTTTAGCCAGGCTGCCTTGATAAGGCTGCTTGTTGCAGCTAATTCCCCAACCATGCTTCACCCATCTCCTCAGGTCGCACGGGGCGTGAGAGATTATAGAAGATCTGGTAATCGCCGATCATTTCCTCCTCCCACAGTACTCCAAGTCTACGAAAGCTCGCCCTGATACTCTCATCAAGGGCTGGATGGAATGTCGTGATGTATGCAACGCGGTCGCTTCCTTCCACGAGAACCTGGTATGGTTCATAGCGATCATCCCGAGCGGTATACCGAAAATCGAGGTGGTACGGTAGCCTGGGGATGTAGATCAACTCCTCGTCTGACTCAAAAGCAAGCGGATAGGAAACCCAATAGTTAGAATATCCCCTGGTCTCTCCATGTTTGGATAGAAAATCGATAAGCTGCTCATCAAACCTGTGATTAACCCTGGTGACGGCATCAAATTGCGTGGTTATCCCGGGCGGGTATTCGGCTGCTGCTTCCAGGTTGGACCACAAGTTGAACGCCACAACAAATACCAGGATCAGCGCTCGGAATCGTGCGTTGATCTTGATCGCCGGCTGGGCGAAGAAGTCTCCCGCGAAAATTGCCAGCGTGAAATAAATGGGGAGAAAATAGCGGCCTGATGGGTCTGATCCAAATGGAGTGAGCACAAACACAACGATCACCGCCCCCATAACACCTGCAATCATCCAATAAATCGCTCGTTGCGAGCTTTTATCCCGCAACCTGTGGAATATTTGGACAAGTACCAACAACCAGAATATCAGAGCCAAGGGAATTAGTAAAAGAGCGATAGGTTCGGTCGTCCATGGCGGTCGAAAACCAAGAGTTACTGTAATTCCAAAGAGGAAAAAATATTGGATATGTTTTGCTAACGTTGAGAGTAGCGCCGAGCCTGCATCGACCGCAATTGCGGACCCTAAGAGTTCTTGAAATAAAACGCTGACACCATTTTCATAAGCCCAGATGATGAGTGGTAAAGCGCCGAGAATTCCCGCTATAAAGATCAGCGCTCCTTGAATCCACCATCGACTCCGCCGTGATTTAATCAAGCTGCGTATTACGATAACGGACGTCGGTAGGATGTAGGCGATGGTCAATCCAAATGCCCAGAAACCGAGACCGGAAAAGAAACCCCACAGCAGGTAGTTCATGAAATTGTCGGGTTTCTCATCAATTTGGATCGCCAGGAGCAGTAGCATTGCTCCAATAAGGAGCGCTTCCCCATATCCGCCCAGTGAGACGGTTGTGTAGAGGGTTACGTTCACTGTGGGTACGGCTAAGAGCAAACCTGTCACCAGCCCTGCGAGTTGACTCTTAAATATTCTCGCGCTCAGATTTATTGCCAGAATAATCGTCCCGAGATAGAGCAGAATTTGGATTGTCCGGATGACGAAGATTTCGCTGCCGAAGATCGTGAAGCCCAGCGCGATGAGTGTCGCGTCCAGGCTTCCCATGTAAGTTTGTCCATAGAAAAAGACCGGCCAATTCCCTTCCAGGATATGGCGGGCCATCAATCCAACAATCGCTTCATCCGCGTTAAAGGGGAAAGCCCCTACGCTTAGAAGAGCCACTTTTAAGATGACGGCGAGGAAGAACAGACCAATGAGTATCCATATCAACAATTGGCGCGTTTGATCTGACTTTCCCATCACGGATAGCCTCTGTATAATGCGCGTGTGCGTATAAATAAATTATTCAACCCCCAATTTCTCATCCCACTTCTCGCTATTGCACTCCGATTGATACCCGGAGCTCGAACCGTCGATGATGCTTTCATCACTTTCCGCTATGCCCAAAACCTCATCGCGGGGAATGGCCTTGTGTACAACCCGGGCGAATGGATTTTAGGAACGACGACACCCCTTTTTGCTGTGTTGGTTGCCGCCATAGGTTCTATCACAGGTGGCATCCAGGCTCCCTATCCTGAAATCGCATTAGTAATTAGCGCTATTGCCGATGCGATGAGCTGCTTGATTATCATCCGTCTCTCGACGAACCTCGGATACCGCCGTGCTGGTATAGCTGCTGCATTGATCTGGGCCGCTGCTCCGATGTCTGTCACTTTCGCGATTGGCGGCATGGAGACAAGCCTATTCATCCTCCTGATGTTGGGCACATTTTACATGCATTCGACCAACCAGCCAGTCCTCGCCGCCTTTATCGGCTCACTCAGCCTGCTAACCCGCCCTGATGCCCTTCTCTTTCTCCTCCCACTTGGTATTGAGCGTGCATATCGAATATTCCGTTCGCACAATCGTCGCTTGCCGCTGGCAGAGATCGCATCCTTTGTCATTCCAGTACTCATCTGGACCGTTATTAGCACTATCTACTATGGGGACCCCCTCCCCCGCTCGATGGCGGCAAAAGCAGTTGCTTATCACCTTCCACCTGAAGCCGGGATCGTTCGACTGCTTCAGCATTATGCTACACCGTTCTTCAGTCACCTTGTTTTTGGAGCCTTCTCAATCGCGATTGGAATCATCCTATTTCCGACCCTCTTCATGATTGGCTGGTGGAGAATCATACGGGATAGAACCTGCATCTGGCCCCTGGCCATCTACCCGATCCTCTATCTGCTCGCATTTTCAATCGCTAATCCGCTCATTTTTCGATGGTACCTTACACCCCCGCTTCCTATGTATTTTCTGGGGATCTTTATCGGTATTGAGGTATTGGGACGGAATCTTAAGTCACCGCTCCCTCTTGCTATTTGCGGCATATTTGCATTCGGCTTCACGCTCAACGGATGGGCACTGCATCCGGATCATGGCCGGGATAGACCGGCACCGAAGATGGCCTATATTAAACTTGAAGAAGTTTATTGGCAGGTCGCTACCGATCTTCAGGGGCAGATTCGCGAAGATCAGACCCTCGCCGCGGCAGACATAGGGGTTTTGGGTTACTACACAGGATCTCGCATCCTGGACACGGTCGGCCTAATCTCGCCGGAGAGTGAGGTTTATTACCCGCTTCCTGATGAATTCTATATCACCAACTACGCAATTCCCCCTGATCTAATCCACGAAGAAAAACCGGACTACCTCGTATTCCTCGAAGTGTATGGTCGAAATGGCCTGCTTATGGATCCGCGGTTCCTGGACGAATATGAATTAATAAATAAGTACCAGACCGATATTTATGGATCGGATGGGATGCTAGTTTACACTCGTGTAAAACAATGAAATCCGAGTAATTCCGAGGGGGGAATATTTATCTCGCGGTCTGATCTCCGCGATGAGAATGGGTTTTAATTTAGCTGGTTTCACTCTCCGAGGAAGTCAATCAAGCGGTCGCGGTGGTTCGGATGGCGCAGGCGAGTCAGAGCCTGGGCTTCAATTTGTCTTACACGTTCACGCGTAACACCCATCTTTCGACCAACCTCTTCCAACGTATAACTCCGTCCGTCTAAAAGACCATAGCGGAGTTGTAGAATTCGAACCTCTCTCGGTGGAAGCGTACCAAGAACTTCGCTAAGGTTCTCCTTCAGCAGATTTTGCGTCGCAATTTCAACAGGTGCAGGAGATTCAACATCCTGGATGAAATCTCCAAGGATTGAATCCGAATCCTCATCCGTCGGCATCTCAAGCGAGAGAGGACGGCGGGACACTTTCATTAAATCTTCCGCTTTTCTTGGTGATATTTGCAGCGCCTCTGCGAGATCTTCGGATGTGGGTGTGTGTCCCAATTGCTGCGTCAATTGATGAGAAACCCGCAGCATTTTATTTATTTGATCTCCCATATGAACAGGTACACGAATCGTTCTTCCCTGATCGGCAATAGCTCGGGTTACAGCTTGCCGAATCCACCATGTCGCATACGTAGAAAACTTGTGCCCTCTGCGGTAATCGAACTTCTTCGCCGCCCGAATTAATCCTATATTACCCTCCTGAATTAAATCCAAGAAAGGGACACCCCGACCGAGATATTTCTTCGCCACGCTAATCACAAGACGCGAGTTTGCGGTGATGAGATGCTCGCGAGCGGCCCACCCATCCTCAATCGAGACCTGAAGTTCAGCGCGTTTTTTCTGGGAAAGGCTCTCTTGAGCAAGTTTCTCCCGAGCTCGCCGACCCCGCTCGATTCTTTTAGCAATTTCAACTTCCTCTTGAGCGGTAAGTAATGGGATCCCACCCACTTCTCGAAGATAAAGACCGACTGAATCGTCCGTATCTACATTGCTCAGGGCGTCCTCATCCGCTTTGGCTTTTTCCTGCGCTTCAGGCTTAGCTTCTTTCTCAGCGCTTTCTTCCTCCGCGCTCTCATCTACGACAATAATCCCTGCAGCGAGAATCGCTGCATACATCTCTTCAAGCTTATCTAAATCTTGCTCGGCTTCTGGGAAGACGCCGAGGATATCATCTAGCGTGATGTAACCACGATTTTTCCCGAGTTCGATCAGCTGGTCGATCGCGGGATTCTCTAGTTCGATGGCAAGATTCTCATTGGAATCGATGCTCTCAAGGCGCGAGCCATTATTGTTTTCGGCTAAGGGCGATTTTATTGATTTTGAACTTCGTTTCTTATTACTCAATCTACGGTACTCCGACTCCAGCATACATTTTTCCACCCCGCCTTGCAATACCCATCAGGTACACGCAATAGCGAGACGGTCGAACTTATATGACCACTAACGTAGGCGCTTTCACTACTGTGAGACAATTGGTTTTCTGAAATAATCCGCTTTCCAGGAAATTTGATCCAGACTGGAAATCTTGGTTTTTCAGCAGGTTCAGGTGCAAGATCAGACGTAGAAAAAGCACCGCTGCCGCGAAATGGAAGGCAACATGTGCTTTTGGAGACCAAAAAATGTGCCGAACCTCCAAAACACTATACATAAACGGAACACC